>CBFGOD010000194.1:0-7860 GCA_965650295.1 uncultured Shinella sp.
GAAGGCGCTGGCTGAAAACGACGGCGACATCGAAGCAGCGAGCGACTGGCTGCGCGCCAAGGGCATCGCCAAGGCCGACAAGACGTCGGGCCGCACGGCTGCCGAAGGCCTCATCGGCATCGGCATCGCCAGCGCCGGCACCAAGGCCGTCGTCGTCGAAGTCAACTCGGAAACCGACTTCGTTGCCCGTAACGACGCCTTCCAGACGATCGTTCGCGGCGTTGCCGACGTAGCGCTCACCACCGATGGCACCGTTGAAGCCGTAGGTGCTGCCACCTACCCGGCAACCGGCAAGTCGGTCACCGACACGATCAAGGACGCTGTCGCCACCATCGGCGAAAACATGAACCTGCGCCGCTCGGTTGCCCTGTCTGTCGAAGACGGCGTCGTCGCGACCTACATCCACAACGCTGCCGCTGACCGTCTCGGCAAGCTCGGCGTTCTCGTCGCGCTGAAGTCGACCGGCGACAAGGAAGCGCTGACCGCCATCGGCCGCCAGGTTGCGATGCACGTTGCCGCAACGGCGCCGCTCGCCATCCGCGCCGAAGAAGTCGACGCCGCTGTCGCCGAACGCGAACGCAACGTCTTCATCGAGCAGTCGCGCGCTTCCGGCAAGCCGGACGCGATCATCGAAAAGATGGTCGAAGGCCGCATGCGCAAGTTCTTCGAAGAAGTCGCCCTGCTGTCGCAGGCCTTCGTCATGAACCCCGACCTCACGGTTGGCGCTGCCGTCAAGGAAGCTGAAAAGACCGTCGGCGCGCCGATCGAAGTCGTCGGCATGGCCCGCCTCCTGCTCGGCGAAGGCGTCGAAAAGGAAGAGTCGGACTTCGCCGCCGAAGTCGCAGCCGTCGCCAAGGGCTGATTTTCCTATTCCTGTTTGGGAAAACAATGGGGCGCCGCGTGACAACGCGGCGCCCTTCGTGTATCCGGCTTGCCGATATGCCTGCCCCGAAATTTCTCTGCGGCCATGGCTGCGCTACGCGCGAAGCCGCCCCGGTTTTGCCCGGCGGCCGGATCGGGTGAGCAGGTTCACGAGTTCAGGAGCGACAATGACCGCCAAGCCAATCTACAAACGTGTTCTGCTGAAATGCTCCGGCGAGGCGCTGATGGGCTCGCAAGGCTTCGGCATCGATGTCGCCGTGGCGGACCGCATCGCCTCCGACATTGCCGAAGCCCGCGCGCTTGGCGTCGAAGTCGGCGTCGTCGTCGGCGGTGGCAACATCTTCCGCGGCGTGGCCGTGGCCTCCAAGGGCGGCGACCGCGTCACCGGCGACCACATGGGCATGCTGGCGACCGTCATCAACGCGCTGGCGCTCGCCACGTCGCTGCGCAAGCTCGACATCGACACGGTCGTGCTCTCGGCCATCGCCATGCCGGAAATCTGCGAAAGCTTCTCGCAGCGCGCGACGCTCTATCACCTGTCGCTCGGCCGTGTGGTGATCTTCGCCGGCGGCACGGGCAACCCTTTCTTCACGACCGACAGCGCCGCCGCCCTTCGCGCCGCCGAAATGGGCGCGGAAGCCATCTTCAAGGGCACGCAGGTCGACGGCATCTATTCCGCCGATCCCAAGAAATATCCCGATGCAACCCGTTTCGACCGCCTGACGCACAGCGAAGTGCTTGAAAAAGGCCTTGCCGTCATGGATGTCGCGGCGGTTGCGCTCGCGCGCGAAAACTCCATCCCGATCATCGTCTTCTCCATTCATGAAAAGGGTGGTTTCGCCGAAATATTGACCGGTGGCGGACGCGGGACCATCGTAACCGACAACTGATTCTGGATCGGCGCACGCCCGTTGCGTGCAGCCGTCTTATGACAATGGGAGTATTCCGATGAGTGAAGGTATCGACCTTAAGGAACTGAAGCGCCGCATGGATGGCGCGATCACCGCCTACAAGAACGACATCGCGTCGCTGCGCACCGGCCGCGCCTCGGCCAACGTGCTCGATCCGGTACAGGTCGAGGCCTATGGTTCGCGCGTGCCGCTCAACCAGGTCGCCAACATCTCGGTTCCCGAGCCGCGCATGCTGTCCGTCTCCGTCTGGGACAAGGGCATGGTCGGTGCCGTCGAACGCGGCATCCGCGAATCGAATCTCGGCCTCAACCCGATCATCGACGGCCAGAACCTGCGCATTCCGCTGCCGGAGCTCAACGAAGAGCGCCGCAAGTCGCTCGTCAAGGTCGCGCATGACTATGCCGAAAAGGCGAAGGTCGCGATCCGTCACGTGCGCCGCGACGGCATGGACGACCTTAAGAAAGCCGAAAAGGATGGCGATATCGGTCAGGACCTGAGCCGCGCCCAATCCGAAAAGGTGCAGAAGATGACGGACGAGACGATTTTGGACGTCGATCGCTTGCTTGCCGAGAAGGAAAAGGAAATCATGCAGGTTTAAGGCGTGCGCCACCTGCATTTTTTCTCTTTTCCGGATTGCCCATGAACCAGCTTTCGCCCAGCACCGTACCGGCACACGTCGCCATCATCATGGATGGCAACGGACGCTGGGCGAACGCACGCGGCCTGCCGCGCGCCATGGGGCACCGCAAGGGTGTCGAGGCGGTGCGCGAGGCCGTGAAGACGGCGGCCGAATGCGGCGTTTCCTATCTCACGCTCTTCGCCTTCTCCTCGGAGAACTGGAACCGGCCGGAAAGCGAGGTCTCCGACCTCATGGGGCTGCTCAAGACCTTCATCCGGCGCGACCTTGCCGTGCTGCACAAGCAGAATGTCCGCATCCGCGTCATCGGCGACCGGGCAAATCTGTCGAGCGACATTCTGCCGCTGCTTCTCGAAGCCGAGGAGACGACGCGCGGCAATTCCGGCATCACGCTTGTCATCGCCTTCAACTACGGCTCCCGAGACGAGATCGCCCGCACCATGCGCAAGCTCGCCGAGGAGGTCGCGGCCGGTCGTCTCGACCCAGCGCAGCTGACCTCCGAGCGGATCGGCGCCTCGCTCGACACGGCCGGCATTCCCGATCCCGACCTCATCATCCGCACCAGCGGGGAGGAGCGTCTGTCGAACTTTTTGCTCTGGCAGGCCGCCTATGCCGAACTCATGTTCGTTCCCGAATATTGGCCGGACTTTTCACGCGACACCTTTCGTGCGGCCTTGGCGCGCTATGCGGCGCGTGAACGCCGTTTCGGCGGCCTGCAGCCTGCCGCCACACTTGCGGTTGGTTCCTGATGCAGACTGAACTTCGCCTGCGCATCATTTCCGGCATCGTGCTTGCCGCCTTGGTTCTTGCGGCCACCTGGTACGGCGGCTTTGCCTTCCGCCTGCTTGCCGCGGCCATCTCCGTTCTCGTCTATTACGAATGGTCGACGATCACGCGGCTTCCCGATTCGGATTTTCGCGGCAACGCCTTCGGCTGGGCGACCGTCGCCGGCATTGCCGGTCTCGTCATCTTCGGTTTCGATGAACTGGCGCTGCCGGTGCTCATCACCGCGACCGTTCTCGGCATCGTCTATGCCCTTGCCGTTACGAAAAATGGCTGGCTTGCAGGCGGCATCGTCTATTCGGGCCTCACGGCCATTTCGCTCGCCGCCATAAGGGGCGACACCGGCGAAGGCTTCGCCGCGATGATCTTCATCTTCGCCGTCGTCTGGGCGACCGATATTCTGGCCTATTTCGTCGGACGCGCCATCGGCGGCCCGAAACTGGCGCCGCCGATCTCGCCCGGCAAGACCTGGTCCGGCGCCATCGGCGGAGCTGTCTCGGCCGTCATCGCGGGCACGCTCGTGCATGCGTCCTTCTTCCCGCTGAACGGCTTGTGGATCCCGGTGATCGCGCTCGTCCTGTCCGTTTGCAGCCAGATCGGCGATCTCTTCGAATCCTTCATCAAGCGCCGGTTAGGCGTGAAGGATTCCAGCCGTCTCATTCCGGGCCATGGCGGGGTCATGGACCGCGTCGACGGCCTTGTTTTCGCCTGCTTCGCCGCGTTCCTCATTGCCCTTGGCGATGCGATCGTGTCAGGGGCTGCCAATGCGCCAGCAGGCGTGTTTCTTTTCGGCCCGTAAACCGCGCCCGTATTCACGAAAGACTGGGGACTGAACCATGGACATGCTGACTGGCTCCGTCGCCTTCCTGACGGGCTATATCGTTCCCTTCCTGATCGTGCTGACGCTCATCGTCTTCATCCATGAGCTCGGGCATTATCTGGCCGGTCGTTGGTCGGGAATCGGCATCACGGCGTTTTCCATCGGCTTCGGGCCTGAAATCATCGGTTTCAACGACAGGCATGGCACCCGCTGGAAGCTCTCGGCGATTCCCCTCGGCGGCTATGTGAAGTTTCTCGGCGACGAGGACGCGGCCTCCATTCCGGACTATGACGCGCTGGCCGCGCTGCCGGAGGCCGAGCGCAAGCGCACCTTCCTTGGCGCTGCACTGTGGAAACGTGCCATCACCGTCGCGGCCGGCCCCATCGCCAATTTCATCCTCGCCATCGCGATCTTCGCGGTGATGTTCTCCATCTACGGCCGGCAGGTCGCCGACCCGATCGTCGCGGAGGTTCGTCCCGGCAGCGCTGCGGAAGCTGCGGGCGTGCGCCCCGGCGACCTTCTCGTGGCGCTCGACGGCAATCCGGTCGCGACCTTCGACGATGTGCGCCGCTATGTCAGCGTGCGGCCCGAGCTGAAGATCACCGTGACCGTGCGCCGCGACGGTGCGGATCTCGACCTGCCGATGACGCCGCAGCGCACGGAGATCACCGACCAGTTCGGCAACAAGATCGAGCTCGGCCTGATCGGTATCGTCACCAACCAGGAAACCGGCAATTTCCGCGTCGTCGAATACAGCCCGCTGGAAGCCGTGGGGCAGGGCGTGCTTCAGAGCTGGCATATCGTGACGGGTACGTTCGACTATCTGTCGAACCTCATCAGCGGCCGCATGAAGGCCGATCAGCTCGGCGGTCCCATCCGTGTTGCGCAGGCTTCCGGCCAGATGGCGACGCTCGGTGTTGCCGCCGTGCTGCAGCTTGCCGCCGTTCTGTCTGTTTCCATTGGACTTTTGAACCTGATGCCCGTTCCGGTACTTGATGGCGGCCATCTGATGTTCTATGCGGTGGAGGCAATCCGGGGCAGACCTGTCGGGCCTGGGGCGCAGGAGATCGCATTTCGCATCGGCATGGCGCTGGTGCTCATGCTGATGGTCTTTGCGACCTGGAACGATATTTCGATGCTTCTGGGCTGAGAGTGCCGGCTTTCGCCGGAAGAGGAATATAAGGGGAGCCGCCTGCCGCAAGCGTGAATGCTAAGGGTCTGTTTACCGTAATGAAACTCAGGTAGTGGCCTTCGGGCCACGGTTTGAATTGAAGTAAACAGAAATTAACGCGTGACCTTGCTTGTATGGCAAAAGCGGTTAAAACGGCAAACGTGACCGGACTCGGGTGCACGCCCGCCGGGACGTTGAAACGAAGGTAAGTAGTGAAGATGAAAGCTGGTTCAAACTTTTTGAACGCCGTGTCGGCCGTTGCATTGTCGGCCAGTATGGTTGTCACGGGCGGCTCTTTTGCCACGCTTGTCTCCGCATCCGTCGCGGAAGCGGCCACGATCCGCAGCATCCAGGTCCGCGGTGCGGACCGTGTGAGCGCCGAAACGGTCAAGGCCAACGTCACCATCGTGCCGGGCAAGAGCTTCTCGAATTCGGATATCGACGCTTCTGTGCGCCGCCTCTTTGCGACCGGTTATTTCTCGGACGTGAAGATCTCGGTTTCCGGCAGCACGCTCGTCGTCACCGTCAATGAAAACCAGCTGATCAATCAGGTCGTCATCAACGGCAACAAGAAGATCAAGGACGAAAAGCTCGTCGGTCTCCTGCGTTCGCAGTCCCTCGGCCCGTATAGCGAAACGGCCATTGAGGCCGACAAGCAGACGATCCGCGACGCCTATGCCTCGATCGGCCGCAGCGATGCCACCGTCACCACGCAGACCTATCCGCTCGGCAACGGTCGCGTGAACCTCGCCTTCGTCGTCGATGAAGGTGACCGCACGAAGATTTCGCAGATCAATTTCGTCGGCAACCAGGCTTACAGCAATGGCCGCCTGCAGGCCGTCATCGTCACCAAGAAGTCGAACTTCCTGTCGTTCCTGACCCGCAAGGACGTCTACAGCGAAGAGAAGCTGCGCGCCGACGAAGAATCGCTGCGCCAGTTCTACTTCAACAACGGCTATGCCGACTTCCGCGTCGTCTCGTCGGAAGCCGTGCTGGACGAAGCCTCGAACGAATATGTCGTCACCTTCACGGTGGATGAAGGCCAGCGCTACAACTTCGGTGGCGTCAACGTCGAATCGACCGTCGATGGCATCGATCCGGAAGAGCTGAAGGGTCTCGTCGAGACCCGCGAAGGCAAGACGTACCGCGCGAAGGACGTGCAGGACACGATGTCCGCGATCTCCCAGCGCGTCGCTGCTGCCGGCTATCCGTTCGCCCGCGTGACGCCGCGCGGTAACCGCGACCTCGGCAATGGCACGATCGCCGTCGACTATCTCGTCGATCAGGGCGAGCGCGCCTATGTCGAGCGTATCGAAATCCGCGGCAACAGCCGCACGCGCGACTACGTCATCCGCCGCGAGTTCGATATCGGTGAAGGCGACGCCTTCAACCAGGAAGTCATCACGCGCGCCAAGCGCCGTCTGGAAGCGCTCGGTTACTTCTCGTCGGTCAACATCACGACCGCGCCGGGCAGCCAGTCCGACCGCGTCGTTCTCGTTGTCGACGTTCAGGACCAGTCGACCGGTTCGTTCGGTATCGGCGCCGGCTACGAGACGGGCAAGAGCGGCGGCTTCAAGATCGAAGCCTCGATCGAAGAGAAGAACTTCCTCGGCCGCGGTCAGTACATCCGTGTTGCCGCAGGTACGGGTCGCAATTCGCGTGACTACAGCCTGTCGTTCACCGAGCCCTATTTCCTCGGTTACCGCCTTGCTGCCGGTTTCGACATTTTCAGCAACAAGGACGATAGCGAAGACTATTACACGCTCAACACGAAGGGCTTCAGCCTGCGCGTAACCGCGCCGATCACGGAAGACCTCTCGACGACGCTCCGCTACAATTATACGCGCCTGGACTACAATTCCAGCGATCTGACCGAACTGTCCTCGCCCTATCAGGACGTCGTCAACAACGGCCCCTGGGTTCGCTCTGCCGTCGCGCATAGCCTGACCTATGACACGATCGATGATCGCACGTTGCCGCGCGATGGTATCTTTGCCCAGATCACGCAGGAAGTTGCCGGTCTCGGCGGCGATTCCGAATACTACAAGATCTACGGTAAGGCCCGTTACTTCCACACGCTGATGGAGGATGCTGACGTTATCGGTTCGCTTGCCGTCGGCGGCGGTCATATGTGGGGCTTCGGCACCACACGCGTCTACGATCAGTTCACGCTGTCGGCCAACGATCTTCGCGGCTTCGAATCGGGTGGTATTGGCCCACGTGCGACGTCTACGGGTGACTCGCTTGGCGGCACGACCTATTTCACGGCTTCTGCCGAGGCATCGTTCCCGATCCCGGGTATTGCGCGTGACTCCGGCTTCCGTGGCGCAGTCTTCGTCGATGCCGGCACGCTGTATGGCAACGACGTCAGTACTGTGGCTGCCGACAAGGTCAAGGGCACCGACATGAGCCTGCGCGCTTCCGTCGGCGCCAGTGTGATCTGGGCTTCGCCGTTCGGTCCGCTGCGCTTCGACTATGCTATTCCGATCAAGAAGGAAGAGTTTGACGAGACGCAGCGCTTCAAGTTCGGTATCGCGACGCAGTTCTGACGACGTCCGTCCAGAACCTCAGGGCACACGGACGTTCTGGAGACTTGCCGATGGAGCATACCCGGTTTTTTCCGCCCCACGACGGTATTCGTCTGGGTGACCTTGCG
>CBFGOD010000195.1:0-7850 GCA_965650295.1 uncultured Shinella sp.
ATCGGCAATGGCGCGGAAGGCGGCACCCGCTTCGATCGGTTGGAGCTGTTCCGGATCGCCGACAAGGACAAGCTTGGCACCGGCCTTGGTTACGGTTTCGACCAACAGCGCCATCTGGCGTGACGACACCATGCCGGCCTCGTCGAGTACAAAGACGGTCTTTTCATCGAGCTGGTTACGACCCTGGTTCCAGCGCAGTTCCCACGACGACAGCGTGCGGGCAACAATGCCAGCTTCCTTCTCCAAACCTTCGGCGGCTTTGCCAGCCAACGCTCCGCCGACAACACGATAGCCGGCCGCCTCCCACGCCTCGCGCGCCGCCTTCATCATCGTGGTCTTGCCGGCGCCGGCGCGGCCGATGACAGCGGCAATGCGCGCGGCCCCAGCGACATGCTCGATTGCCGTTCGCTGCTCATCCGACAGACGGGAATGGCGCGCAAAGGTCGCCTGCAGCACCGCCTCACGGACGCCGTGTGAGGTGCTTCCCGACAGCCAGATCGCGCGATTGGCCATTTCGGCTTCAAGTCGGACCATCTCCCGCGTCGTGTACTTCGCCGGTTCCCGAATACCGGTCGCAAAGTTGATGCCCTCGCGTTCGAGCCGAAGCGCTTCCGGACTTTGCAGAATCCGGACCATCAGACTTTGGAACAACGCGGCATCGTCGATATAGCGATACAGGACCTTCGCGACGTCGCGTTCGTCGAAGACGCTCTTCTCCCGCATGATCAGGTCGAGCACGATTTCAGGACGGCGCTGGATGCGGCGGGCGTTCTCCCCGCGGCGCTGCTCCTGAAGCTCGATGCGTTCGAGTTTGGGAGGCAGGGTGGTCTCCGGATTGTGGTCGGATTGCTCGGCCTTGCGCTCAATGGCTTTGGCGCCGACACCAATGTGAATGGTTGGCTCAAGCCCTATGCCCTGCTTTTCGAAGGAACGGCCATCGATGCGGATATCGAGGCCGGCAAGCGCCAGATGTTTGTTCTGGCAAGCAAACCAGCCGTCGCGAAAGGCATTGAAATCTTGCATGCTACCGGCCCAAAGCTCATAGACGATCTTGCCGGCGTCATTTCGGATTGGCTTGCCATCCGGGCTGAGCACCGCGACCTTCTTCGAACCGAAACCGTCTTCTGTGAGCGGCCGCAACGTGGTCATGAGGTGGACGTGAGGATTGCCGGGCGCGTCGTGATAGACCCAGTCCGCGACGATGCCCTGCGCGGTGATGTGGCCCGCCACAAAGTCGCGCATGAGCGCGATGTTCTGCTCGGCCGTCAGCTCGATCGGCAGGGCGATCGTGACATCCTTGGCAAGTTGAGCGTCTGATCGTTTCTCGAAGTCTTCGACCTTGTTCCAGAAGGCCTCGGACGCCCCGGACACCGACCGGTCGGCGATCATCGAACGAAGCCATTCCGGCGCGTCGGCAGGGACCACGAACTCCTCATGCAGGAGCCCCTGCTTTCGCGTGTAGTCGATCGTTCGGGCTTCCCGCTCGAACTCCATCTTGGCGCAGTGCCGGTAGGCCGCCGACAGGACGGCGCTGCGGCCGGAACCACGAGCGACGATGCTGACGGAGAAGTGAGGGACGGCCACGGCGGAGTTCTCTCCCGGTTGCGAACGAAATCAATGCGTTCGTCGGGAGCGGCGGCCCCACCAGGCTCTCTCAGCAACACGTCGCGCCAGCGACGTATAATTGCGCCCTTGGAAGCCGCTCCTTCGGAACGGCCGGGATCATTCCCGAAAGCATCGCCCTTGGCGATTGTAGGATTCACAGTAGTGCGTTCCGCACCCTGTTCCGAAAAACTGGGTTGGAAAGACAAGCTTTCTCACCCAGGAGACGATCGGACATGAAGAAGCCATCCTCGAAAATCCGTGATGAAATCGCCAAGCTGCAGGAACAGCTCAAGCTCGCTGAGACGAGGGAAGCCGAGCGGATCGGCCGGATCGCGCTCAAGGCGGGCCTTGGCGAGATCGAAATCGACGAGGCGGAGCTTCAGGCAGCGTTTGAGCAACTGACGAAGCGATTTCGCGGAGGCCAAGGGGGAGAGAAGGGCGCTACGAACGGAGAGAAGAAGGGCGCCGGCGACAGCAGCGGACAAGCGTCGACCGCGGCGGACGCGTCTGGCCCGGGCGCGGGCAGCGCTGGCGAGGCTTGAGCGCATGGCGAGGACGATGACATCCGACGCCCGCAAGAAGGACACGCGCGAAAAGATCGAGCTCGGCGGCCTGATCGTCAAAGCCGGGCTGCGCTACGAGAAGCGCGCGCTGTTGTTGGGCGCGCTCATCGACATCGCCCGCCGCATCAAGGGCGATGATGGCGAGCGATCCAGGCTCACCAAACTCGGCGTGGAGGCATTCGACAATGACGATCAATAGGATTGCGCTCGTCATCGTCCCAACGGCCTTGATGATCCTGACCGTCATCGGAATGACCGGGATCGAACAATGGCTTGCAGGCTTCGGAAAGACCGAGGCCGCACGAGTGGCATGGGGGCGGGCCGGCATCGCATTGCCCTATGTGGCCAGTGCGGCGATCGGAGTTCTGTTGCTGTTCGCGACCGCCGGCGCGATCAACATCAAGCAGGCAGGTTGGGGTGTCCTTGCCGGATGCTGCGGGACGATCCTGATTGCGGTCATTCGCGAGACGATGCGCCTTGCCGCTTTCTCGAAGGCACTCAACGCCGACAAGTCGGTCTTCGCTTATCTCGATCCAGCAACGGCGATCGGAGCGGGCGCTGCACTCATGTGTGCCTGCTTCGCACTCCGCGTTGTGCTCATCGGCAATGCGGCGTTCGCAAGGGCCGAGCCGAGGCGCATTCAGGGCAAGCGGGCGCTCCATGGCGAAGCGGATTGGATGAAGTTCACAGAGGCGGCGAAGCTGTTTCCCGATACTGGTGGCATCGTCATCGGTGAGCGCTATCGTGTCGACAAAGACAGTGTCGGTGCCCGAGCGTTTCGCGCCGACAGTGCGGAGACGTGGGGCGCCGGCGGCAAGTCGCCGCTGCTGTGCTTCGATGGCTCGTTCGGTTCGTCGCACGGGATCGTCTTTGCCGGGTCCGGCGGTTTCAAAACGACGTCGGTGACGATCCCGACAGCCCTTAAATGGGGCGGCACGCTGATCGTGCTAGATCCATCGAACGAGGTCGCGCCGATGGTCTCTGCACATCGCGGCGGAGCGGGAAGGGACGTGTTCGTTCTCGATCCTAGGAAGTCGGACATCGGCTTTAATGTCCTTGATTGGGTCGGACGTTTCGGCGGAACCAAGGAAGAGGATATTGCCTCGGTCGCCTCATGGATCATGAGCGACAGCGGCGGCGCGCGTGGTGTACGTGACGACTTCTTTCGCGCATCAGCTCTGCAGCTTCTGACGGCACTCATCGCCGACGTCTGCCTGTCCGGTCACACGGATGAAAAAGACCAGACACTTCGGCGGGTACGCATGAACCTCTCCGAGCCTGAGCCGACATTACGCAAGCGGCTGCAAGACATCTACGACAATTCGGGCTCGGATTTCGTGAAGGAAAACGTCGCAGCCTTCGTCAACATGACGCCCGAAACCTTCTCCGGTGTCTATGCCAATGCCGTCAAGGAGACACACTGGTTGTCCTATCCGAACTATGCCGCCCTCGTGTCGGGAAAGAAGTTCTCGACCAGCGATATCGCGGCCGGAAACACGGACGTCTTCATCAACATCGACCTCAAGACCTTGGAGACCCATTCTGGTCTTGCGCGGGTCATCATCGGCTCGTTTCTGAATGCGATCTACAATCGCGATGGACAAATAAAGGGGCGCGCGTTGTTTCTCCTCGATGAGGTTGCCCGCCTGGGATACATGCGGATCATCGAGACCGCGCGCGACGCGGGACGCAAATACGGCATCACGCTGACGATGATCTATCAGTCGATCGGCCAGATGCGCGAGACCTATGGCGGCCGCGACGCGGCAAGCAAATGGTTCGAGAGTGCCAGCTGGATCTCGTTTGCCGCGATCAACGATCCCGAGACCGCCGATTACATCTCCCGACGCTGTGGCATGACCACGGTCGAGACCGACCAGGTCAGCCGCAGTTTCCAGGCAAAGGGATCATCGCGAACACGCTCGAAGCAACTCGCGGCCAGGCCACTCATCCAGCCCCATGAAGTCCTGCGCATGCGTGCCGACGAACAGATCGTCTTCACCGCAGGAAACGCGCCGCTGCGATGCGGGCGAGCCATCTGGTTCCGGCGCGATGACATGAAGGCATGCGCTGGCGACAACCGGTTTCACCGGTATTAAGTGCCGACCTTGGGGTAGACTAATCGCGTGCTGACGCTGCTCAACGCTGGCGTCAGAAAGAGGCGTATTGTCCTCCCCTCATGTTGCCAACACAGCGCGCCATGCAACGTTACGGCGAAACCAGTCGCTGATGTCAGGCTCGGCAATGCGTCTGCAGCGAGAGGATCGTGACCCTGCGGGGCGGAGCCCGTTTGCGGGCTCCGGTCGCAGCGCGACTAGAGCCGTGCGCCTCTGCGCCTCGCCCGAACGCTATCCTTCACGAAAATGAATCGGTCGCACCTTTTGGATTCATATATGTCGTTGGACGTGGCGGCGCTGTGTGACGATCATGCCTGCATGATTTCGCAACCCTACCAGCTCTATATAGAACGAACAGATCCAGCCAAGAACATGGCGCGGTATTATGCCATGGAGATCGAGCAGACGATGTTCGGAGAGGCCTGCCTGACCCGGCGATGGGGAAGAATCGGCAAACGCGGCCAGGAGAAACAGCATGTGTTCGAACGGGAAGAGGAAGCGGTTCGCTTGTTCCTTGATCTGTTGAAGCAAAAACGTGGCCGGGGCTATCAGCCAAAAACAACGCTCCGATATTCGCAGAGCTGACCCCAGTCGACCCCGATCTCTCAAGTGGCGAAAAAGGGGCTGCCGAAGCCGCCCCCGGTTGGCGCGCTATTCGCGCCGGTTCCAGTCGGTCTCGAACGACGCCTCGATCTCGACGAAGAACGGGACCTTGACGGCCAGTTTCAGGCCGAGTTTTCCCTTGCGGAAGAAGTGACAGATCACCTTGCCGAGGGCGCGGAGCCGGCGACCGGTGGCCGCGAGGAACTTAGCGAGCTGTTGCATGGTATTTTCTCCTTTCGAAATGCTGTTATCGCGGGGATCAACTGCATGTCGGACAAGGAGGGACGCACCTGAAAGGCCGAAACGACAGTGGAGGACCTGCCGGTGCCTGAATTTTGGCGCGCGAGGAGCCGCAACACGGCGGGGAAAATTCTGGCGCCGGCAGGTTGCGGCGCGACGGACGGGATGCAGCATCCCCATGTCGATGACAGGAGATCGAAAGGAAAGCTGCGGCGGATCGCTCCTCTCCCTGCTGTGGAGGGCGGCGGACTGGCAGCGCTGGCGATATGCCGCCCTCAGAAGGGCGGCTCGGCCTCGATGGACCCGTCCTGTTCGGCCAGCATGACGATCAGCTCGGCTCGGGCGATTTCGAGCTCGGCTTCGATCTGGCGGCGCTCAGTGGGCTCAATGCAGGCGTTCAGCTCGGCGCGCAGTTCTTCGATTTGTTGTTCGATCATCGTCATCTCCTTGACGTTTGAGAAAGATGAAGCCCGCCGGCGTGGTGGTGGGTCAGGGTCAAGGATCGCCATGCGACCGCCAGCGGCGGTGAGTGGGGGAGCCGAAATGCGTCAGCATTTTGGGGGAACCGCTCGTCCTTGAGGCTGATCCGGCCCCACGGCACGATTGGTTCGATTTGAGCAGACCCCACCTCTCCGTATGGCACCCGAAAAGCAGACAATGGGCTCGACGCCCGTTGACTGCTTACTCAAAGCGGCCCGTTGGCCCCGCCTTAGCGGCGGGGCCTTGGCCGGATCTCAGTCCCGGTTGGGGCGGGACCAGATCAACTGGTAGCCGTCCTCGCCTTCGACCTCGGTGAGCGTTGCGTAGATCGGGGCCGGGAAGCTTGGGTCGTCCAGCTTGACCGAGAGGTAGTCGCGGTCGCTCTCGTTGGAGCGCTTCTGCCAGGCCGCACCCAGCTCGACATTGCCCGCGTAGATGCGGAAGTGAGGACCCTTGTCGGAGGGGTTTTCGATGCGGGCGATGCGGGCCTTGACGTTGAGGGCCAGCGTGCGGATCGAGCCGGTGAAGCCGTTTTCGGTGGAAGTGAAGGTGCCGATGGTAGCCATGTCCAAGTTCCTTTCGGTTGTTTCGGGCCGCGCCCTTCGCGGCCTCGATGGCTGTCGCAAGGATCGGGGACGATCGGACCGCACCCCGAAGGGGCTGAAATGAAGAGGAAGGCGGCCCGGAGCGGCTTTGTTGCTCCGCGAGGAATGCGAACGCAGTTCGCAGGGGAAGAAAGTTGCGGACGGCCGTTGCGGGAGAACGATCGAGGCGAAGCCGGTCTCCGATCAGACATGCCTCATCGAGCCCGCAGAGGACGTGGCCTATGACAGCGTGTGAGGAACTTGGACGTGGCGGCCCTCGACAGTATGTTGCCCTGGCGGAACAGCCAGGCCGCGAACCCGTTGCCCTGTCTCTGAGTCAGGGCGTCGGCTGTGGACGCGACAAGCTCGGCCACCCGGGCAGTTGCCTCCTCTCATCAACGCGATATTGTCGGGCCGCGATTCGTCGCCTGGAGGATCTATGCGTCAGCAGACAAAACCGTTTATCATCGAAATCAAGCAATCCCGAAAGCTGAGAGCCACCGATCGAAAACCATCGATCTGGGGGAAGCTGGACCTCACGTCCGATCAGCACACACCTGCGGAGAGAGAGCCGAAAGAGCTGACGGCCGTTGCGGGTGACAACGACCGACCTTGACGTCTCCTACGCAGCCGCTCTCTTGTCGGAGTGAATGGGCTGGAGTCCGTGCAGGAAGTTGACAGCACGCTGGGCATGGGCTGCCGCCTGAAAAATGGCCCGCTTGTCGTCGGAGAGGACCTTCAGCCACGAGCCGAGGTAAGACGCATGGTCCGGCCGTGGTTCCAGCTCCGGCGCGATTCCGAGATCGGCGCATAGGAAGCAGCTGCCGAGCTCCGCAATCAGCTCTTCGCGAGCTCGCTCGGTCTTGTCCTTCGCATAGCGGCTGAGATCGCGCCCGACGCGATCGGCGCGCGTCGTCCAATGGCAACTTTCGTGACTGAGCGTCGCCACGTAAGACGCCGCGTCGCGGAAAGTCTCGAACGGCGGCATCTGGATGTGATCCGTGACCGGCGAATAATAGGCCTGCGCCCCGCCATGTCGGATAACGGCACCCGTGTTGCGGAAGAAGCGATCGGCCTGCTCGACCCGCTCGACCGGATCGAGCACCGGACCCGGTCGGTGATAGTAGTGTTCCGGCAGCCCGTCGATCTGCTCGATGTTGAAGACCGTGTATGCCTTCAGAAACGGGATCTCCCGGTCGACTTCTCCGCCATTGCCGTCCGCCTCAGACTTGGTGAAGCGGCTGGCGAAGACGACCGCCGAACCGGTCTCGCCCTTGCGTACCGCTGCTCCCAGTTCGAGTGCCTGCCTGAACGTCATCCACATGGGTGAAGCAAAGCCGCGCGCCATTCCCTCCGACCATAACAGGAGAATGTTCATGCCCGAATAGGGCTGGCCGTTGTGGCGCAGCGGCCGGGTAATCCGGCCATCCGTGTTGGCTGCATGCCAGGGTTTCATCCAGGGTTTTACGCCCTTTTCCAGATCGGCAACGATCCTGTCCGTGATCCGTGCATAAATGTCGGCGCGTTCGCCCTCGGCTTTCCTGCTCATGTCCTTATTCTCCGTTTTGGCGACCGCGCCCATCGCGGCCCCGTCGCAGAGGTCCGAGGGCAGGAGCGATCAGGCGGCCTGCAGCACCGGAACGGCCGCAACGGAGTGA
>CBFGOD010000196.1:0-7839 GCA_965650295.1 uncultured Shinella sp.
CCGGCAGGAAGTCGCGATAGGTCTCATCGAGAATGAGCCAGATGCCGCGGGAGGCGCACAGGTCGTAGATCGCCGAAAGCAAGGCCGGCGGATAGACGGCACCGGTCGGATTGTTCGGCGAAACGAGCGCCAGCGCCCGCACATCCGGCGTGATCGCCGCTGCGATCGTCGCGACATCGGGCAGGAAACCGTTTGCGGCATCGCAGGCGGCGAAGCGCGTCTTGATGCCGAGCATCGCAAGCGTGGTTTCCTGGTTGAAATAATAGGGGTCCGTCATCAGGACGGCATCGCCCGCGCCAGCAATCGCCATCGCGGCGCAGATGAAGGCCTGATTGCAGCCGGCCGTGACATGAACATTGCCCGCGGCGAGCGGCACGCCGTAGGTTTCGGAGAGATGCTCCGCATAGGCCTTGCGCAGGCTGTGCTCACCCTCGATCGGGCCATAGCCTGTATAGGCGCGCGAGGCGGCGTATTCACCAAGCAGGCGCAGCATGTCTGGATGCGGCGGATAACCGGGCACGGCCTGCGAGAAATCGATCATCGGGCCGCTGCGGCCATCATAGGCATCGCCCCAGGCGAAGACATGCGGGATCGGCGGGGCGGCGAGGGTTTCGACGAGCGGATTGAAGCGAGGCATGGTCAGTTCCGTGGTGATCAGGCGCGGGTCTTGCGCTGGGGGTTGGACGTGGTCCGGCGTTCGGCCGACATCGGGCGAAGGGGTTCAGTTGCGCGGCCGCCACGACCGCGCAGCAGCATGCGGGCAGAGGTCTGCGGCTCGGGTAGGCTTTCTTCGAGCGACGCGAACAGCCAATCGATGAAGACCTTCACGATCGGCGCCTGCCGCACGGATTGCCGGCAGGCGACATAGAAGGCGTCATTGGCGGGCACGGTCAGATCGAACGGCACGACCAGTTCGCCGCGCGCGATAAGGTGGCTGGCGGTAATCGTATCGCCGAGCGCAATGCCCTGGCCATGCAGGGCGGCCTCGGTGGAAAGGCGCGCATCGCTCATGAAGTGCTGGCGCCCGCGCACGATATCGATGGCATCGGCTGCCGAAAGCCAGGTGCTCCATTCGCGGCCGTCGTCACCATGAAACAGCGTATGATCGGAAAGATCGCGCAGTGAGCGAAGCGGGCGGCTGTTGAGAAGGGTAGGGCTGGCGACTGGAAAAAGCTCCAGTCGAGACCAAAGCCGCGTCCAGTAGTCCGGCCAGTTTCCATCGCCATAGAGCACGCTGACATCCGTATCGAGCGAACGCAGGTTTTCCGGGTCATTGGCGGCGATCAGCGTGACGCGCACGCCGGGGAACTGATCTGTGAAGGTGTTGAGGCGCGGGATGAGCCAAAGGGAAAGCAGGGCCGGCACGCAGGTGACGGTGAGATCGCCGCTCGTCTCCGGCTGCTTCATCAAGGCGGTCGCCGCCGCGATTTCGCCAAAGGCATTGGTGACGGCGGGCAGCAGCAGCGCGCCCTGCGGCGTCAGCTTCAGTCGCTTGCCGCCGCGTTCGAAAAGCGCCGTGCCGAGCGATTCCTCAAGTGCCTTGATCTGATGGCTGACGGCACCGTGCGTCACGTTCAGTTCCCGCGCGGCAGCCGATACGGCGCCGCGACGGGCGGTCGCCTCGAAGGCGCGGAGCGGATTGAGCGGCGGCAGGCGCGCGGTCATGGGCGGAGAACCAGATATGTGAATTTTTCTCACGCCAATCGCTATAACAATGTCAATTGCTTTTCCAGCCGTTTTATTACGATACTATGAAGAACGAGGGCAAAGACCCCGGGGGAACACATCGAAACGCTTTTGATCCGGCCCCCGGTCTGCCCGCATTTTTCATTTGCGATGAGGTAGGCACGATGAGCGGCAGCAAGCTGGACGAACTCAAGGCGAAATACGGCGCAAGCCATGGTGGCGAGATGTTCGATCCCGCCTTCCGCAAGGTCGCCGACAAGATCTTCACCAAGAATGGCACCCGCCTTGCCCCCTATGCCGGCGTCCCGACCTTTCTCTCCGCACACTATATGCAGGTCGATGCCAGTGAACCGGATTTCGGCAACCTGCAGGTCGCCATCACCGGCGTGCCGATGGATCTCGGTGTCACAAACCGCCCCGGCTCGCGCTTCGGACCCCGCGCCATGCGCACCATCGAGCGCATCGGCCCCTACAACCACGTGCTCGATTGCGCACCGGTGCAGGAACTGCGCGTGGCCGATATCGGCGACGTGCCCTTCCAGAGCCGCTATCGCCTCGAACTCAGCCATGACGACATCGAGAAGCGCTTCAACCAGATCGTCGATGCCGGCGTAATCCCGCTTGCCGTCGGTGGCGACCATTCGATTACCCATCCGATCATGAAGGCGGTCGGCAAGAAGCAGCCGGTCGGCATGATCCATATCGACGCCCATTGCGACACCGGCGGCATGTTCGACCAGACGAAGTTCCACCACGGCGGCCCGTTCCGCAACGCGGTGCTCGACGGCGTGCTCGACCCGACCCGCACCATCCAGATCGGCATTCGCGGCTCCTCGGAATATCTTTGGGAGTTTTCCTACGAATCCGGCATGACCGTCATCCATGCCGAAGAGGTGAGCGGGCTGGGCATTCCCGCCATCATCGAAAAGGCGAAAGCCATCGTCGGCGACGGTCCGACCTATCTTTCCTTCGATATCGACAGCCTCGACCCGAGCTTCGCGCCCGGAACCGGCACGCCGGAAATCGGCGGCCTCACGACGCGCGAGGTTCTGGAGCTCATCCGCGGCCTCAAGGGCATCAACCTCGTCGGCGGCGACGTGGTGGAAGTCGCCCCGCAATATGACGCCACGACCAACAGCGCGCATGCCGGCGCACAGGTTCTGTTTGAAATTCTGAGCCTCATGGTTTTCAGCCCTTCCGTGGCCCGGACGGCCTGACGTAGAATAGCAACAACGGGAACGCTCCGGCCGGATCGACCGGTCGGCCCAACAGGAGAAAAACCACCATGCGTGATATCCTCAAGACCAATGTCAGCCGCCGCGCCGTGCTGGGTGCGGGCGTTGCCGGCGCCTCGATGCTTGCCATGCCGGCGGTGCTGCGCGCGCAGGACAAGTCGCTGAAGGTCGGCGTCTACGGCGGCTATTTCAAGGATTCCTTCGACAAGAACATCTTTGCGGATTTCACCAAGGAGACGGGCATCGCCATCGAATCCGTCGCCGAGCCGACCGGTGAAGCCTGGCTCGTCCAGCTCGAGCAGGCCGCCAAGGCCGGTCAGGCACCGGCCGACGTCTCCATGATGTCGCAGGTCGCCATGTTGAAGGGCCAGTCGACGGATCTCTGGGCAACGCTCGACACGGCAAAGATCCCGAACGCGTCGAACCTCATTGACCATTTCGTCAACAAGTATCCGGATGGCCGCGTCGCGGGCATCGGTGCCGTCGCCTGGTACATCACGCTCGTCACCAACACGGATGTCTTCAAGGAAGCCCCGACGTCCTGGTCGGCTCTCTGGGATCCGGCAAATGCCGACAAGCTCGGTCTGCTGGCGCTCGTCTCCAACTCCTTCCTGCTCGAAGTGACGGCAAAGACCCATTTCGGCGGCACGAACGCGCTCGACACCGAAGAAGGCCTCCTGAAGGCTTTCGAAAAGCTCGCCGAAGTGAAGCCGAACGTGCGCCTGTGGTATCGCGACGAAGCCCAGTTCGAGCAGTCGCTGAAGTCGGGCGAAATCCCGATGGGCCAGTACTATCACGACGTGACGGGCCTTGCCGCCAAGGATGGCCAGCCGGTCCGCTCTACCTTCCCGAAGGAAGGCGGCATCATGGATTCCGGTTGCTGGGCGCTGTCGCGCGCCTCGAGCAAGGTCGAGGAAGCCCACACCTTCATCAACTACATGAGCCAGCCGAAGATCCAGGCGCTGCTGTCGCGCAAGGTCGGCACCGCGCCCACCGTCAAGCGCGACCTCCTCGACCTCACGGCAGAAGAATTCGCAGCCGTGTCGTCGGATATCGATCCGATCATTCCGCGCTACGACCTCTACACGTCCAAGGCCGACTGGCTGAACCAGAAGTGGACGGAAATGATCGCGGGCTGATAAGCCCGATCGAGCGTCCATAACTTCGCTCGGCCGCCAGCGAAAAGGCAATGCTGGCGGCCGAGTGCCTTGAACCAAACGCGCCGAGCGGAGAACCAATGTCCGGACTGACCCTCCAGAACGTCACCAAGCAATTCGGCACGTTTACGGCCGTCAAGAATGTCGAACTGACCGTGCCGCATGGCACGTTCGTCTGCCTTCTCGGCCCATCGGGCTGCGGCAAGACCACGCTGATGCGTATGGTGGCCGGTCTCGACTTGCCGACCGGCGGCGCGATCAAGCTGGACGGCAAGGACATCACGAATGTTCCCACCCACAAGCGCGACCTCGGCATGGTCTTCCAGTCGCTCGCGCTCTTCCCGCACCTGACGGTCGGCGAGAACATCGCCTATTCGCTGCGCATCCGCGGCGTCGGCAAGGAGGAGCAGAAGAAGCGCGTCGATGAGCTTCTTTCGATGATCCACCTTACCGGTTATGCCGACCGCCCGGTCGCCAAACTCTCCGGCGGCCAGCGCCAGCGCGTGGCGATTGCCCGTGCGCTCGCCATCTCGCCGAAACTCTTCCTGCTCGACGAGCCGCTTTCGGCGCTCGACGCCAAGCTGCGCGAGGCCATGCAGGTCGAGCTGCGCCAGTTGCAGCAGCGCCTCGGCATCACCACCATCGTCGTCACCCACGACCAGCGCGAAGCCATGACCATGGCCGACACCGTGGTCGTGATGAGCGGCGGCGAAATCCGCCAGGCCGCGGCACCTGTGGAAATCTACCGCCGTCCCGCCGACACCTTCGTCGCCGACTTCATCGGCATGACGAACCTCATCGACTTCAAAGCCGACGGCACCGGCGCCAGCGTGCTCGGCGCGTCGATATCAGGCCTTGCCGTTCCCGCCGACCTGAAATCCGGCATCATCTCGGTGCGCCCGGAAGACGTGCATCTCACAGCACCGGGCGACGCTCCGGTCACCGGCACCGTCACCTTCGTGCGCGATCTCGGCGGCACGATCGAGACCTTCGTTGAGGCCGGCGGCAAGCAGATCGTCGCCGTCTCCATGCCGAATGCCCGGCCGGACGTGTCCGTCGGCCAATCCGTCGGCGTCCAGCTCAACCCCGGCGATTGCGTGGTGCTCAAGTCATGAGACGCGAAGCCCCGCAAAAACTCACGGACTACGGCCCGCTCGTCTTCCCCGCGGGCATGCTCATCACCTTCTTCGTCGTGCCCTTCGCGACGATGATCGCGGTCTCGTTCTTCAAGCGCAATCCCTCCGGCTTCTACACGCCGGACTTCGTCTTCGAGAATTACGCCCGGTTCCTCAGCCTGTTCTTCGGCAAGGTGCTCGGCTTCTCGCTGTTTCTCGCCGTCACCGTCGCGATCTGCTGCATCGTGCTGGCCGTGCCCTTCACCTATCTCCTGTCGCGCGCCAGGCGCAGAACGCAGGTGCTCTGGCTGGTCGCGCTGCTGTCGATCCTCTCGCTGTCGGAAGTCATCATCGGTTTTGCCTGGTCGACGCTCTTCTCACGGACCGCCGGCATTACCAATCTTCTCGTGATGCTCGGCATCATGGCAGAACCGGTGGCGCTGAACCCGAGTTTCGGTGCGGTGCTGACGGCCATGACCTATCAGGCGCTGCCCTATACCGTGCTCGTGCTCTATCCCGCCCTCGTGCGGCTCGATCCGACGTTGACGGAGGCCGCGCGCACGCTTGGCGCGTCGCCGATCAAATCCTTCTTCACCGTCGTCGTGCCGGCGCTCCGGAACACCATCGTCGCCACGCTGATCATGGTCTTCATCTTCGCGCTCGGCTCCTACCTCTTGCCGCAGATCCTCGGCCGGCCGCAGCACTGGACGCTCTCGGTGCTCATCACCGACCAGGCGATCTACCAGTCCAACATGCCGTTCGCCGCCGCCATGGCCGTGTTCCTCGTGCTCGTCACGCTCGGCCTCGTGGCACTGACGGTCATTGCCGGCCGCAAGGGAGAAGCCGCATGAACGGGTTTCTGCAGAAGGCCTATTTCGGCCTCATCGGCCTCTTCCTGTCACTACCGATCATTGTCGTCGCCGGTGTTTCGGTGAACGAAAAGCAGGACCTCGCCTTCCCGCCCAAAGGGTTCTCGCTTGGCTGGTACGGCGAAATCTTCGCCAATGTCGAATGGCGCAATGCGCTTTTCGCCTCGGTCACGCTGGCCGCACTGTCCGCCGCCGTCGCGCTCTTGATCGCGCTGCCGCTCGCCTGGTTCCTCTGGCGGCGCCACGCGCCCTGGGCAAACATCTTCCAGCTGCTCGGCATCGCACCCTTCACGCTGCCGCCTGTCATCACGGCCCTGGGCCTGCTCACCTTCTGGGCGGCGACCGGCTTCTACGGCCAGCCCGCCACCGCCGTCATCAGCCACGCCATCTTCTTCGTGACGCTGCCGCTGGTGACGCTGTCGCTCGGCTTCTCCTCCATCGACCGTTCGCTGGTGGAAGCCGCCGCGACGATGGGTGCTGATGACCGCACGATCTTCCGCACGGTTGTCCTGCCGCTGATCCTGCCCTACCTCATCTCCGGCTATGCCTTCGCCTTCGTCCTGTCGCTCAACGAATATATCGTTGCCTACATGACGATCGGCTTCACGATGGAGACGCTGCCGATCAAGATCTTCAACGCCCTGCGCTACGGCTATACGCCGACCATGGCCTCGGTGACGATCCTGTTCGTGGCGATCGCGGCCACCATCTTCGGCCTCGTCGCGCGCTTTGGCGATCTGCCGAAACTGCTCGGCGCCATGTCGTCAAAGGATTGAGATCATGCGGATTGCCGCCCTTCAGATGCACGCGATTGCCGGCGACGACGACGCAAATATCGAGCGTATCGCGGCGGCCGCCGCCGATGCTGCAGCGGGCGGTGCCAGGCTGCTGATCGTGCCCGAGCTCGCCGTCACAGGCTATGGGGCAGGGCAGGCCGCCTTCGAAAAACTCGCCTCGCCCGCAACGGGCGCGGTGGCCGAGCGTCTCAGCACGATCGCGCGGGAAAACCGGATCGCCGTCGTGGCGGGCTTTGCCGAGCAGGAGGGAACGCTCACCTATAACAGCGCGCTCTTCACCGATGGCATCGGCACCAATGCCGTCTATCGCAAATCCCATCTCTATGGCGATTACGAGCGCAATGCCTTCAAACCCGGCATCCCCAATTCCGTCATGGTGGAACTTGGCGGTCTCAGGCTCGGCATGCTGATCTGCTACGACGTCGAATTCCCGGAAAACGTCCGGCGGCTGGCGCTGGCCGGAGCGGACCTCATCGTCGTGCCGACGGCGCTGCCGAAGGGCTCTTCCGGCACGTTCATCGCCAACCACATGATCCAGGTCCGCGCCTTCGAGAACCAGGTCTTCGTTGCTTACATCAACCATTGCGGCGCCGACGACAATTTCACCTATGCCGGCCTGTCACGCATTGCTGCGCCCGACGGCAAGCTGCTTGCAGAAGCGCCGGCCGAAGGCGAGACACTGCTGTTTGCCGAAGTGCGCCCAGAGGACTACGCCAAGTCTCGTGCGGAAAACACCTATCTCGTCGATCTTGCGCGACCAATCTAGAGGCTGATCAGCGCCGTTCCGAGCACAGCAAGAGCGGCACCGAGCCACGCGGGTGCCGGCGGCACGATGCCGGCTCTTGCCCAGACCATCGGCAGGATAACAACGGGTGTCATCGATGACAGCGTCGAGACGACCCCGACACTGCCATGCGCCAGAGCGGCCATCAGCAGCGACATGCCGAGGCCGACGCCGAAGAAGGCGGAGCCGACGGCAA
>CBFGOD010000197.1:0-7834 GCA_965650295.1 uncultured Shinella sp.
GAGGAAGAGCACCGCATAGCGCGTGCCGTTCACCGAATGCACGGGAATGGACAGCGCCATGTCGAAACCGATCTGGTCGAGGAAGTCGGAGCCCTCGCGCGAACCGTTCTCGAAATGATCGACGCTGCGCCAGACAGTCGAGATCGTCGACTTGTAGAAGCTCTTGAACAGCGTGGAATCGTTGAGGCGGTGCCGCTTGTCATAGGTCTCCGCCAGGCCTGCCGGCAGATCGTGCAGCATCAGGCGCGTGGCGAGATGGCTCGTTTCGTGCTCGTTGACGAGTTGCAGCACGCCGAAGTGCTCGAAATCGTAACGCAGCGCCATGGTGTGAAATATACGAAAGAAATCGACGCGATTGAGAGCCTTCTCAAGATCGCCTTCAAAATCGTACCGTCTATAATGTCTGTTCAACACGGGCACGTGGTCTCCACCCCCAGAATCCACAAAACGAATCTAGCGCCGCAATCTCTGGCGGCAAAGGGTTTTGCGGGACAATTTCGCGGGGGAGAGCATTTTTTTTAGGGCGACATGGTCAAGCCTTTGGAAACAAAGGCTGAAAACGAAAGAGGGGCTGCCCTTTCTTTTTCGCTTCGCCCCGCCGCCACGGGAGGAAGCAGAAAAGGGCAGCCCCTCTTGCCTCGTCGTCCCGTTATGACACGCGCACCGCGTCGCCGCTATCAGGGGTGGTGGGGATTGACCAAGGGTTGATTGCCGATTCGTTGCGCTTTTAAAGCGGTTTCGAATGCTGTGGAGAATAAAGTTCCGTAATTTTTTCCGATTGGACAAAATTGTTTGCGGACTTATTGCAATCACGCGGCAAATGTCGTTCCATCCGCGCAAGCCGGGGCTGGAAATGCACCCGAGCCCGCAACAAGAGAACAAAAAAGCAAACCTGGGAAGCTCACTATGAAAAAGCTTACTACTCTTCTCGCGGCGACGGCTGTTGCCTCGCTGATGGCTACGGCCGCCTGGTCGAAGACCTTTGTTTATTGCTCGGAAGCGTCGCCGGAAGGCTTTGACCCCGGTCTCTACACGGGCGGTCAGACCTTCGACGCCGCAGCACACACGGTTTACAACCGCCTGGTCGAATTCAAGCGCGGCACGACCGAGCTGGAGCCGGCGCTGGCTGAAACCTGGGAAATCTCCGCCGACGGCAAGGAATATACGTTCCACCTGCGCAAGGGCGTGAAGTTCCAGACGACCGAATATTTCACCCCGTCGCGTGAACTGAACGCCGACGACGTGATCTTCTCCTTCGAGCGCCAGTACAAGGCCGACAATCCGTGGAACAAGTACGTTCCCGGCGCTTCCTGGGAGTATTTCGCCGGCATGGGCCTGCCTGACGTTATCGACAAGATCGAAAAGGTCGACGACCTGACGGTCAAGATCACGCTGAAGCGTCCGGAAGCGCCGCTGCTCGCCAACCTCGGCATGCCCTTCATCTCGATCGTTTCGAAGGAATATGCCGACAAGCTTCAGGCTGACGGCAAGATGGAACTGATGAACCAGCAGCCGCTGGGCACTGGTCCGTTCACCTTCGTCGCCTACCAGCCGGATGCCGCCATCCGCTACAAGGCCAACCCCGACTATTGGGGCGGCAAGCAGAAGATCGACGACCTCGTCTTCGCGATCACGACCGACGCTGCCGTTCGCGCGCAGAAGCTGAAGGCCGGCGAATGCCACCTGATGTCCTACCCGAACGCTGCCGACGTCGCCGAGCTGAAGGCTGATCCGAACCTGCACGTTTCCGAGCAGGCCGGCCTGAACGTCGCCTACCTCGCCTACAACACGCTGGTTCCGCCGTTCGACAAGGTCGAGGTCCGCAAGGCTCTCAACATGGCCGTCAACCGCCAGGCCATCGTCGATGCCGTCTTCCAGGGCGCGGCAACGGTTGCCAAGAACCCGATCCCGCCGACCATGTGGTCGTACAATGATGCCGTCGTAGACGACAAGTACGATCCGGATGCGGCCAAGAAGATGCTCGAAGACGCCGGCGTCAAGGATCTCAAGATGAAGATCTGGGCGATGCCGGTTGCCCGTCCGTACATGCTGAACGCCCGCCGTGCAGCTGAACTGATGCAGGCCGACCTCGCCAAGATCGGCGTCACCGCCGAGATCGTCTCCTACGAATGGGCCGAATACCTGAAGCTCTCGTCTGCCAAGGACCGCGACGGTGCGGCCATCCTCGGCTGGACGGGCGACAACGGCGACCCGGACAACTTCCTTGACACCCTGCTCGGCTGCGACGCCGTCGGCGGCAACAACCGTGCGCAGTGGTGCAACAAGGAATTCGACGACCTGATGACGAAGGCGAAGGAAACCTCCGACGTCGCAGAGCGCACCAAGCTCTATGAAGAGGCCCAGATCATCTTCAAGCGCGAAGCGCCCTGGAACACCCTCGACCATTCGCTTGCCGTCGTTCCGATGAGCAAGAAGGTTTCGGGCTTCGTCCAGTCGCCGCTCGGTGACTTCGTCTTCGACGGCGTGGACATTGCCGAGTAATATCGGTTAATACGACGACCGCACGCCGCAAAGAGCGTGCTATGGCCGGCGGTCCGAAGACATTCGGGCCGCCGGTTTTTCAAAAAATAAGAAGGGATTGGCTCCCATGTTTCGCTTTATCTTCGGACGGCTTGCCGTCCTGATACCTACGTTCATCGGGGTATCGCTGATCGCGTTCTCCTTCATTCGACTTCTGCCGGGCGACCCGGTCATGCTGATGTCGGGCGAACGCGTCATGGCACCGGAACGGCATACCGAGCTCATGCACCAGCTCGGCCTCGACCGGCCCATCTATGTCCAGTATTTCGACTATCTCGGCGGTCTCGTGACGGGCGACTTCGGTTCGTCCATCGTGACGAAGCGGCCGGTGCTCGAGGACTTCCTGCAGCTCTTCCCGGCAACGCTGGAACTGGCGCTTTGCGCCATCATCGTCGCGGTTCTGCTCGGCATTCCCGCCGGCGTGCTCGCCGCAGTGAAACGGGGGACCTGGCTCGACCAGTCGATCATGGGGGCCGCGCTTGTCGGTTACTCCATGCCGATCTTCTGGTGGGGCCTGCTGCTCATCATCTTCTTTTCCGGCTATCTCGGCTGGACGCCGGTCTCGGGACGCATCTCGCTGATGTACTTCTTCCCGCAGGTCACCGGCTTCATGCTGATCGACAGCCTGATCTCCGGACAGGCGGGCGCCTTCAAGTCTGCGGTGACCTACCTGATCCTGCCGACCATCGTGCTAGCGACGATCCCGCTTGCGGTCATCGCGCGCCAGACGCGCTCGGCCATGCTCGAAGTGCTCGGCGAGGATTATGTCCGCACCGCCCGCGCCAAGGGTCTTTCGCCCTTCCGCGTCGTCGGCATCCATGCGCTGCGCAATGCGATGATCCCCGTCATCACAACGATCGGTCTTCAGGTCGGGGTGCTGCTCGCGGGCGCCATCCTCACCGAGACGATTTTTTCCTGGCCGGGCATCGGCAAGTGGATGGTCGATAGCGTCTTCAAGCGTGACTATGCCGTGGTGCAGGGTGGCCTGATGCTGATCGCCGCCGTCATCATGATCGTCAATCTCGTGGTCGACCTGCTTTACGGCTGGATCAACCCGCGCATCCGGCACTAGGAGACGGTCCATGAGCACTGTTCAAAACACGGCCGAAACCAAGACGGTTGGTTCGCCGCCGTCGGGCCTTTCCGAATTCTGGTTCTACTTCTCGCGCAACAAGGGCGCCGTCATCGGCCTCTTCGTGTTCCTGATCATTCTGTTTGTTGCGGTTTTCGCGCCCTTCGTGGCGCCGCACAATCCGAGCGCCCAGAACCGCGAACTCCTCCTCATGCCGACCATCTTCCAGGAAGGCGGCAGCTGGGGACACATCCTCGGGACCGACGCCGTCGGCCGCGACATCCTTTCGCGCCTCATCTACGGCGCGCGCTTCTCGCTCTTCATCGGTCTCGTCGTCGTGACGCTGTCGGTGGTTTCGGGCGTGCTGATCGGTCTGGTCGCCGGCTATTTCCGCGGCAAGGTCGATACGTTCATCATGCGCATCATGGATATCATCCTGGCGTTCCCCTCGCTGCTGCTGGCGCTCGTGCTGGTGGCCGTGCTGGGGCCGGGTCTGGTCAACGCCATGATCGCCATCTCGCTCGTCAACCAGCCGCATTTCGTGCGCCTGACGCGTGCAGCCGTGATGACAGAAAAGTCGAAGGACTATGTCGTCGGTTCGAAGGTCGCAGGTGCCGGCACGCTGCGCCTGATGTTCCTGACGATCCTGCCCAACTGCCTGGCGCCGCTGATCGTGCAGGCGACGCTCGCCTTCTCGGCGGCGATCCTCGATGCGGCGGCCCTCGGCTTCCTCGGCATGGGCGCGCAGCCGCCGACGCCGGAATGGGGCACGATGCTCGCCGAAGCGCGCGAATTCATCCAGCGCGCCTGGTGGGTCGTGACCTTCCCCGGCCTTGCCATCCTCATCACCGTGCTGGCCATCAACCTCATGGGTGACGGCCTGCGCGACGCCCTCGATCCCAAGCTGAAGAGGTCGTGATGTCGCTTCTCGAAATCAAAAACCTCACCGTCGAATTCCAGACGGCCTCCGGCCCCTTCCGGGCGGTGGATGGTGTGTCCCTCAAGGTCGACGAGGGCGAAGTTCTCGCCATCGTCGGCGAATCCGGTTCGGGCAAGTCCGTTTCCATGCTCGCCGCCATGGGCCTGTTGCCCTGGACGGCGAAGGTGACGGCCGATGTGCTGACCTTCAACGGCCGCGACATGCAGGCCATGTCGGACAGCGACCGTCGCAAGATCATCGGCAAGGACATTGCCATGATCTTCCAGGAACCGATCGCCAGCCTCAATCCGTGCTTCACGGTCGGCTTCCAGATCGAGGAAGTGCTGCGCATCCACACGGATCTCGGCCGCAAGGCGCGGCGCGACCGGGCCATCGAACTCTTCCAATCGGTCGGTATTCCGAACCCGGAAGAGCGCCTCGGCCACTTCCCGCACCAGATGTCGGGCGGCCAGTGCCAGCGCGTGATGATCGCGACTGCCCTTGCCTGCAACCCGAAGCTCCTGATCGCCGACGAGCCGACCACCGCGCTCGACGTGACGATCCAGAAGCAAATCCTGGATCTTCTCATGAAGCTGCAGGACGAGCACGGCATGGGCCTCATCATCATTACCCATGACATGGGCGTCGTCGCCGAGACCGCCGATCGCGTGATCGTGCAGTATAAGGGCCGGCAGATCGAGCAGGCCGATGTGCTGTCGCTCTTCGCCGAACCCAAGAGCGTCTACACCAAGGCGCTGCTTGCCGCCCTGCCGGAAAATGCCACGGGCGGCCGTCTGCCGACGATCACCGAAAAGCTGACCGACGCCGAGATTTTTGCGGGAGCCGTTCGATGACACCAGTTCTCGAAGCAAAGAACCTCAAGCGTGACTACCATATTCCCGGTAGTCTCCTGAAACCTGCCAAGACCGTCCATGCAGTCAAGGGCGTGAGCTTCAAGGTCGAGCAGGGCAAGACACTCGCCATCGTCGGTGAATCCGGCTGCGGCAAGTCCACCCTTGCCCGCATGGTCACGATGATCGACCCGATCACCGAAGGCGACATGCTGATCGACGGCCGCAAGGTCGACATTGCGCGTGAGCCGCTGACCTCCGAGATGCGCAGCAAGGTGCAGATCGTCTTCCAGAACCCCTATGGTTCGCTCAACCCGCGCAAGAAGATCGGCGATATCCTGACGGAACCGCTGGTCATCAACACGAAGGTGCCGGCAGACGAGCGGCGCGACCGCGCCATGGCCATGCTGAAGAAGGTGGGCCTGGAAGAGAAGCATTACGGGCGCTATCCCCACATGTTCTCCGGCGGCCAGCGCCAGCGCGTGGCGATCGCCCGCGCGCTGATGCTCAATCCGCGCCTTCTGGTGCTCGACGAGCCGGTTTCGGCCCTCGATCTTTCGGTACAGGCCCAGGTGCTGAACCTGCTCGCCGACCTGCAGGACGAATTCCACCTGACCTACGTCTTCATCAGCCACGACCTGTCGGTCGTGCGACACATCGCGGATGATGTGATGGTGATGTATTTCGGGGAAGCGGTGGAATATGGCAGCCGCGACCAGGTCTTCAACGACCCGCAGCACAGCTATACGAAAACCCTCTTCGCCGCGACGCCCCGCGTCGATGTGGACGCCATCCGCGCCCGCGTCGAACGCCGCAAGCGCGTCGCCTGAGGTTTGACGCGATGACGAACGCCCGCGCGATCGTCGTCATGGGCGTTTCCGGTTGCGGCAAGACCTCGGTCGCCGAGGGCCTTGCCGCAGCTCTTCCCGCCGCCTTCGTCGAGGGCGACAGCCTGCACCCCGCCGAGAATGTCGAGAAGATGTCTAAAGGCATCCCGCTCGACGACGCGGACCGCTGGCCCTGGCTCGACATTATCGGTCGCGCCCTTTCCGATGCGCTTGCGCAGGACAAGAGCATCGTCATCTCCTGTTCGGCCCTGAAAAAGGTCTATCGTGACCATCTGCGCGCCGCCGCCGGTGGTAACCTTTCCTTTGTCTTTCTCAAAGGAAGCCATGCGCTGCTGCTCAGCCGCATGAGCGCCAGACGCAATCATTTCATGCCGGCGAGCCTGCTCGACAGCCAGCTCGCGACGCTGGAAGATCCCTCGGGCGAACCCGGCGTCATCACGGTTGACATCGACGCCCCCATTGAGAGGATCGTCGCGGCCGCATTGCAGGGACTGGCGGCCCCAAAATAGGGAGGCCGCGCCATGAAACATTTCCTGAACCGCCGCGAGGACATCGTCACCGAAGCGCTCGACGGCCTGCTGATGACGGCGCCCGAGGGTGCGCTGGCGCGGCTCGACACCTATCCCGACATCAAGGTCATCCTGCGCGCCGACTGGACGAAGGATCGTGTCGCTATCGTCTCCGGCGGCGGGGCGGGGCATGAACCGTCCCATGCCGGTTTCGTCGGCCGTGGCATGCTGACGGCCGCTGTTTCCGGCGAAATCTTCGCCTCGCCGAGCGTCGATGCTGTGCTGACCGCCATCCGCGCGGTGACCGGGGAGGCGGGCTGCCTGCTCGTCGTCAAGAACTATACCGGAGACCGGCTGAATTTCGGCCTCGCCGCCGAGCGTGCCCGCGCCGAGGGTTTCAAGGTGGAAATGGTCATCGTCGCCGACGATATCGCGCTGCCCGATTTGTCACAGCCGCGCGGTGTTGCCGGCACACTCTTCGTGCACAAGATCGCCGGCCATCTGGCCGAAACGGGCGAAAATCTCGAAACCATCGCCAACGCCGCCCGCGCCGCGGCCGGCGACATCATCTCGCTTGGCATGTCGCTCTCTTCCTGCTCGATCCCCGGTCAGGCACATGAGGAGCGGCTCGGTGCCGATGAAGGGGAGCTCGGTCTCGGCATCCATGGCGAGCCCGGCGTCGAGCGCATTGCCATCGACACCGCCCGCTCATTGGTGGCGACCATGGCGGAGCGGCTCGCCGCCCACATGACGGGGGAGGGCAGCTACGCGCTTCTCATCAACAATCTCGGTGCCGTGCCGCCGCTCGAAATGGGCGTGGTCGCGAATGCGGTCCTGTCGTCGCCGCTGGCCAGCCGCATCCGCCTCGTCATCGGCCCCGCGCCGCTGATGACCGCGCTCAACATGAACGGCTTCTCGCTCTCGCTCATCAAGCTCGATCCGGGCCGCGAAGCCGCACTTTGCGCCGTTGTTGCGCCGCCCGCCTGGGTATCGTCTGTCGCGCGAAAGCCCATCACCATCCTGCCGCATCCCGCATCCGCCACTGTCGAAGCGCCTGCGGCCAGTGCCGATGCCGGCACGGAAAACGCCATCCG
>CBFGOD010000198.1:0-7830 GCA_965650295.1 uncultured Shinella sp.
CATCGAGCGTGATCCTGCGGCCGTCAAGCACGGACCGCACGCTGCGCCCTTTGAAATCGGCTGGGATGGTCAGGGAAACATCCTGCATCGTCTCATCGCGCAGCCGCAGGCCGTCATGCGCTGTCTTGCCGAAGGTGAGCCTTGGCACGACCGTAATCGCAAAGGCCTCCGGCGTGCCGCGCAGAAAGGCGAGGGCCTGCCGGCCGCCATCGGAAAATTCCAGCACAAGATAGGGGCCGTCGAATGGTTGGGCCGCCTCGTTGCGGGCAGCAAGGACTGTTGCAGTGAGCCACTGTTTGTAGTCGGCGAAATTTTCACGATTCGGATGCGGCCGTTCAGGAATCGTCAGCGACGCAACATCCAGCAGCGGCCGGTTGTCCGGATCGACGAGGGAAAAATCGCTGCGTTCGCTGCCCTGATAGATATCGGGAATACCCGGCGCCGTCAGCTTGATCAGCGTCTGCGACAGCGAATTCAAAAGCCCGGCATCGATGAACGGCGACAGCGTTTTTTCGAAATCCGTGAGGAACGCCTCGTGCCGCAGGATGGCATCGACGAAGCGCAGAACCTTCTGTTCATAGTCGACATCGGGCCGGCTCCAGTTCGTACCGATTTTGGCCTCGCGCAGCGCCTTCTCCATATAGGCGGCCATGCGTTTGCCGAGATCCGCGTGGCCGGATATCGGCCAGATCCCGGCAAGGGCCTGATAGACCAGCCACTCGACATGCGGTTCCGGCACCATCCGGCCATTGTGCGGGTGGCGGAAGCGGCTGTTGAGGCCGCTCCAACGCTCCGTCGCGTCGATCCAGCGTTCCGGGGCTTCTGAAAGCGTATAGAGCCGCGCCCGTGCATCTTCGCCGCGTTTGGTATCGTGGGTCGATGTTGCCGAGAGACTGTGCGGCATGGTCTCCAGCCGCGCCTGCATGGTGGCATGGAAGGCGGCCGGGCCTCCCGTGCTTTCGCCCGGATTGCCGCCGACCTCATTCAACGCGATGAGCGCGTTTTCACGATAGAAGACCGTGTCCTCCAGTGCCTTGGCCATGATCGGCCCGCTCAATTGCTGGAATCGACTGCGGAATTCGGCGCATTCCTCGAACATTCCGGCGATACGGTCGTCGACCAGCAGTTCCCAGATGAAATCGATCGCCTCGCGCGCTTCCGGCAGGGCACCGTCCTGAGCGGTCTGCCGTGCCGCGGCTAGAAGCTGGCGGTCATGCTGCGCGACACCGGCGCTCGTTATATAGGTTCGGTAGACCGGTAGCGCGATGACGATCGCTCTGATGGCCTCGGTCAGAATGCTACGGGAAAGGTCCGCATGGGCGCGGTTCGCCATGGCTTTGGCCAGCGCGGCGAGGCGATGGACCTCGCCCTCGAAGTTTTCGGTCAGCATCTGCCGTTTGCCGGCCTTGGCCTCTTCGGCATAGGTGCCTTGATGCTCCCGATTTCTCAAAGGGCGAAAGGCTTCGGCTAGCCGCCCGCCTTCCTGTTCATCGACAAGGGCATCGGCGAGGGATGTGATGAATTCGTAGCCCGTCGTCCCCGCCACCGACCATTCAGAGGCGAATGGCTCGCTTTTCTCGAGGATCTTTTCCACGACGATATAGACATCTGGTCCGACAGCGGCGCGCAGGCGCTCCAGATAGGCCATGGGATCGGCGAGCCCGTCGATATGATCGATGCGCAGGCCATCGACCATACCATCGCGGACAAGGTCCAGGATCAAGCGGTGACTGTCGTCGAAAACGGCGGGGTCCTCGACGCGCAGGCCTGCAAGGCCGGCAATCTCGAAAAAGCGGCGGTAGCTGAGATGCCGGCTCGCCGTCTTCCAGTCCGTGAGCTGCCAGGGCTGCGCCGCATGAACGGCGGCGAGCCGTTCGGGATCGGCGCAAACGGCGTCCAGATGCCTTTCCAGTGTTTCGCGTTGGCCCGGCACCGCCAATGCGGCGGAGAGCATCGCCACGCCTTGCGGATCGGCCTCTGCGTTCGGAACGGCCGCAGCGATGCCGGCTTCGTCCAGCAGTGCTTGGACGGTCCGGGGATGCAGCGGATAGAGATTGTCGTGATAGGCAAGGGCGAGCCCGCCAGGCCCCGGGTCAAGGGCAAGACGGATCGTGCCGGCCGCCAGTTCTGCGGCGAAATCCTCGCCGAGAAAGGGCAGCGTGAGTTTCCGCGACCAGTCGATATCGAAATGCCGCGCATAGGGGCTTTCCTCGCCCCAGACGATGACGCTTCGCCACCATTGGTTTTCCAGGCTTGCGGCCATGTGGTTGGGCACGATGTCGAGGAGAAGGCCCAGGCCGTGGGCGTGAAGATCCTTTGCCAGAAGGCGCAGGCCGTCCAGCCCGCCGAGCGCCGGATCGACCTCATTTGCATCCGTCACGTCATAGCCATGCGTCGAGCCGCTGACGGCGGTCATCAGGGGGGACGCGTAGAGATGACTAATCCCCAATCGCTTGAGATAGGGAACCAGTTCACGCGCTCGCGTGAAGTCCATGCCGTTGCGAAATTGCAGGCGGTAGGTCGAGAAGGGAAATGTCATGTAGCCCAGACGATGCGAGTAAAGCCCGTTTTGAAACGCCGATCATCCTGTTTTGTTCCATGAGCTTTCCGTCCTCTGGGGACGGCCTGCTGCGGGCCGCGGTTGCCACTGGCGTCCCCAGCGGTCGATATGACAAGGTGCGGCAACAGTCAGAGGAGGCCTCCATGGGCAATCATCTTTTCGACGCGATCCGGGCAGCGGCAAAGCCGGAAGCGGTTTTCATCGAAACAGCCGATGGCAAGCGCTGGACCTATGGCGACATGATCGCGCTTTCCGGCCGGATGGCGGGCGCGCTCCGGACGCTCGGCGTTCGCCCGGGCGATCGCGTCGCCGTGCAGGTGGAAAAGAGCCCCGAGGCGCTGATGCTCTATATCGCCTGCGTCAGGGCGGGTGCGGTCTACCTTCCGCTCAACACGGCTTACACGCTGGCGGAACTCGACTATTTCATTGGCGATGCCGAGCCGGCGCTGGTCGTCGTCGGGCCGAAATCGCGCGAGGGTGTCGAAACGATCGCCAAAGCCCATGGCAGCCGGGTCGAGACGCTCGATGCCACGGGTCATGGCAGCCTCACCGAGCGCGCGGCGGACGAGCCGTCCGATTTCACCGATGTCGGGCGCGGCCCGGATGATCTTGCCGCCATCCTCTACACGTCGGGCACGACAGGCCGGTCCAAGGGCGCGATGCTCACGCATGACAACCTGCTCTCGAACGCCCTGACATTGCGCGAGCATTGGCGTTTCACCAGCGAAGACCGGCTGATCCATGCCCTGCCGATTTTCCACACGCACGGTCTTTTCGTCGCCTCGAACGTCACGCTGCTATCAGGCGCGTCGATGTATCTACTGCCGAAATTCGATGCCGACGAAGCCCTTGATCTGATGGGGACGTCGACCGTTATGATGGGCGTGCCGACCTTTTATGTCCGGCTCGTGCAGCATCCTGGCCTGACCCGTGAAGCGACCGCCAAGATGCGGCTCTTCGTCTCCGGTTCCGCCCCGCTTCTGGCGGAAACCCACCGTGCTTTCTCGGAAAAGACCGGCCACGCCATCCTCGAGCGATACGGCATGACCGAGACCAATATGAATACGTCCAACCCCTATGCCGGCGATCGCATCGCCGGCACGGTGGGCTTTCCGCTGCCGGGCGTTTCGCTGCGGGTCAGCGATCCGGAGAGCGGCGTGCCGGTGCCGGATGGCGAGACGGGCATGATCGAGGTGAAGGGGCCGAACGTCTTCAAAGGCTATTGGCGCATGCCGGAAAAGACGGCGGCGGAGTTCCGCACCGATGGCTTCTTCATCACCGGCGATCTCGGCAAGATCGACGAGCGCGGCTATATGCATATCGTCGGCCGCGGCAAGGATCTCGTCATTTCGGGCGGCTACAACATCTATCCGAAGGAAGTCGAGACGGAGATCGACGGCATGCCCGGCGTCGTCGAAAGCGCCGTCATCGGCGTACCGCATCCGGATTTCGGCGAGGGCGTGACGGCCGTGGTTGTGCGCATGAAGGATGCCGTGATCGACGAGAAGGCGGTGCTGGATGGCCTGAAGGAGCGGCTGGCGCGTTACAAGCAGCCGAAGCGCGTGCTCTTCGTCGACGATCTGCCGCGCAACACGATGGGCAAGGTGCAGAAGAATGTGCTGCGCCAGATCTATGAGGATCTCTACAAGGTTTGAGGGAGCGCGAAGGCGAAATGTCCGCGCAGGATGTCGAGGACTTCCGCGGCCAGTTCCCCGACGATCCCGTTGCGCTCCCACGAATATAGCGACGCGAAGACGGGCGGCTCGGGCGCGAAATCGACGAGCTGTTTCACCCGCCATCCCTCCGCGGCATCGACAGGCAGCATGGCAAGCCCGAGGCCGGCTTCGATGGCCATCAGCACGTTGCGAAGGCTCGCGGAGGTGAAGGCGACATACCAGCGCCGCCGTTCCCGTTCCAGCCGTTCGAACATGGCGTCGCGATAGAGCCCTCCGGGCGGGAAGGTGACGAGCGGTATGGGATCGGGCAGCTCTGCGGGTGCGTCGAGCGCGGTGAACCAGGCGATGGGCTCTTCGAAACTTGCCCAGGCATCGGGGCTCGGCTTGTCCTCCTTCAGAACCACGATGTCGAGCTCGCCGGCGCGGTAACGCCGCGTCAGGTCCGAGCGCAGCCCGGTGGTGACATCGAGACGGGCTTCCTTGCGGCGCTTTGTAAAGGCAGCGAAGATGCGCGCCATTTCCGGTGTCGCGATATCATCGGGCATGCCGATACGCACCGACGTCGTGCCGGAGGTTTCGGCCACCAGCGTCAAAGCCTCGCTCTGGAGCGCGAGGATGCGGCGGGCATGGCCGAGCAGGCGTTCGCCGGTGACGGTGAGGCGCACGGGGCGGGCGGCGCGATCGACGAGATCGCGACCGATCGCCTCTTCGAGCCGGGCGATCTGCTGGCTCATGGTCGACTGGGTCATGTGCAGGCGGTCGGCGGCGGCGGTGAAGCTGCCGGCATCGGCAATGGCCACGAAGGCGCGGAGCAGGCGCGGATCGAGCACGGTATCTCCATTGAAAATCGGAATGATGGGTATCTAAACATGTAATTTGCGCATGATTCAAGCGAATGGTAGCGATGGGGCAGCAGGGCGGCGCGATCCCGCGAGCCGCCGGCGTCAGCAGAAAGTCGAACCATGGCGGATATGCGCCCCTCGCGCGATTGGGCAATGCTCGGGCTGGTCGTCCTTGTCGGACTGAACCTGCGGCCCTTCCTCGCCGCGCCCGCACCCATCCTCAACGAGATCGTCAGGGATACGGGCCTGGGGCTCGGCGGTGTGGCAATGCTGACGCTGTTGCCAATGTTCCTGATGGGCGTTGGCGCTTTCGTGGCGCCGGGACTGCAAGTGCGCATCGGAGCGCGGCGCGGCCTGCTCGTGGCGCTGGTCGTGCTGCTGGCCGGCTCCGGGCTTCGTTTCTATGCCGAGGGCGGGACAGCGCTCATCGCGACGGCCGCCCTCTGCGGTATGGGTGTCGCCTTCATCCAGGCGGCCTTTCCCGGCATCATCAAGGCGCGCTTCCCGACGAACGTGCCCGTCGTCACCGGTCTCTATTCCGCGACGATCATGGCAGGTGGCGCCTTTGGTGCGCGGCTGATGCCGGTTCTCACCCATGCCGGCTATTCCTGGCGCGCGGCACTTGCGTGGCTGGCGGTGCCGGTCGCCATAGCACTCGCCGCCGCCTGGCGCATTCTTTCCGATGTCCAGGCGAGCCGCCCGGATGGCACGCTGACGCGCAAGCTTTTGGCGCGACCGCGCACCTGGGCGCTGATGGCCGCCTTCGGCCTTGTCAATGCCGGCTATTCCTCAATGATCGCCTGGCTGGCGCCGTACTACCAGGCGCAAGGCTGGACGAGCGCCGACAGCAGCAGCCTCGTGGCGGTCATGGCCATCTGCCAGGCGGTCGCGGCGCTTGGCCTGCCGACCTTGGCGCGCGGCAATTTCGACCGCCGTCGCTGGCTGTGGTTGACCATCGTCTTCCAGCTGATCGGCTTCCTTGGGCTCGCCACCCTGCCGGGTGCGGCACCCGCGGTCTGGGCGGGACTTTGCGGTGCGGGCCTCGGCGGCAGCTTCGCGCTCGCCATCGTCACGGCGCTCGACCATCTGCCGCGGCCCGAGCAGGCCGGCGCGCTGGCCGCACTCATGCAGGGCGGCGGCTTCCTCATCGCGGCCCTTGGCCCCTATGCGGTGGCACTGCTGCACGACTGGACGGGCGGTTTCGCCGCCGGCTGGCTGCTACATTTCTGCTGCGTGCTGGTGACGGCGCTGCTCTACCTGCGCTTCGACCCGCGCCACTACAAGATCGCGATGCCCTTTGCCGGCTGAAACAAAAACCCGCGCCGGTGAAGGCGCGGGTTCCAAGGGAGCGGCTGGAGTTTAGCGGCGGCCGGCGAAAGGCTTCAGCGCCGCGTGGCGGTTGACGTCCTTGTAAAGCAGGTAGCGGAAGGGCTCGGGACCACCGGCATAGCAGGCCTGCGGGCAGAAGGCGCGCAGCCACATGAAGTCGCCGGCTTCCACTTCCACCCAATCCTGGTTGAGGCGATAGACCGCCTTGCCCTGCAGAACGTAAAGTCCGTGCTCCATGACGTGGGTTTCGGCGAAGGGAATGACGGCGCCGGGCATCAGCGTGACGATGGTCACGTGCATGTCGTGGCGCAGGTCGTTCGGATCGACGAAGCGGGTCGTCGCCCAGCCGCCATTCGTGCCGGGCATTTCCGACGGCTTTATATCCTTTTCATTGAGGATCAAGGGTTCGGGATGCGGCAGGCCCTCGACGGCCTCATAGGACTTGCGGACCCAGTGGAATCGGGCATGGGCGCCGGAGCGGTTGCGCAGCGACCATTTAAGGCCCGGCGGCAGGAAGGCGTAGCCGCCCGGTTCCAGCGTGTGCGTGCCGGTCGGGATCGTCAGCTCCACCGTGCCGTCGACGACGAAGAGCACGCCTTCGGCATCTGGGTCCTGCTCGGGATTGTCGCTGCCGCCGCCCGGCGCCACTTCCATGACATATTGCGAGAAGGTCTCGGCAAAGCCGGAGAGCGGACGAGCGATGACCCAGAGCCGCGTATTGTCCCAGAAGGGCAGGAAGCTGGTGACGATGTCCTGCATCACCCCCTTGGGGATCACCGCATAGGCCTCCGTAAAGACGGCGCGGCCCGTCAGGAGGTCGCTCTGCGGCGGATGGCCGCCGAGGGAGGAATAGTAGCTGCGTTGCATCGTTTCAGGCCCTTTGCTGTGAGTGTTCCGGTATTTTGTAACTACGGCCTTGGTTGCCGCGCGATCTTGAAATGGCGCTATTTCGCCCCTGTCTTTTCGAGAAGAGCGGTGATCTCGCCGAAGCCGCGCCCCCGCGCATGCTGAAGCGGCGTCACGCCGTCCTTGTCGGCCAGATTGACGTTGGCGTTTGCCTTGATCAGCAGGCTGACGATATCGACATGGCGCCGTCCGCCGTCACCGAGGATGATGGCTTCCAGAAGCGCCGTCCAACCGAGCCGGTTGACGTGGTTCACATTCACGCCGGCCTTGATCAGGGTATCGACGGTCTCCACATGGCCGCGCTCGGCGGCGGGGATGAGTGCCGTGCCGCCGTAGCGGTTGATGCTGTTGAGGTCCGCGCCATGGGCGAGCGTCAGCTTGAGGATTTCAAGATGGCCCCGGGCGCCGGCATAGAGATAGGGGCTGTCTTCGATGTTGTCCTTGGCGTTGACGTCTGCACCGGCCTCGATCAGCACCCGTGCGGCCTCCACGTTGTTCGCATGCGTGGCGACGAGCA
>CBFGOD010000199.1:0-7828 GCA_965650295.1 uncultured Shinella sp.
CGACTTCCAGCCGTCCCAGTCGTCTTCCGCCATGCCGTCTTCGATCGAGAAGATCGGGTACTTGGCGGCGAGCTCGGCCAGGTATTCGGCCATGGCGCCCGGCTCCAGCGTGCGGCCTTCGCCTTCCAGAACGTACTTGCCGTCCTTGAAGAATTCGGTCGAGGCGCAATCGAGCGCGATATACATGTCTTCGCCCGGACGGTAGCCGGCCTTCTCGATGGACTTCATGATGAAGTCGAGGGCGGCCGGAGCCGAAGCGAGGCCCGGCGCGAAGCCGCCCTCGTCACCGACGTTCGTGTTGTGGCCGTCGGCGGCGAGTTGCTTCTTCAGCGTGTGGAACACTTCCGAACCCATGCGCACGGCGTCACGGATGTTGTCGGCGCCGACCGGAACGATCATGAATTCCTGGAAGTCGATCGGGTTATCGGCGTGCGCGCCGCCATTGATGATGTTCATCATCGGCACCGGCAGGACGCGGGCGTTCGGGCCGCCGACATAGCGGTAGAGCGGCAGGTTGGCGGCCTCGGCGGCAGCCTTGGCGACGGCGAGCGAAACGCCGAGGATGGCGTTTGCGCCGAGACGGGCCTTGTTCGGCGTGCCGTCCAGTTCAATCATCGCCTGGTCGATCAGGATCTGGTCTTCGGCCTCGAGGCCACCGATGGCTTCGAAAATCTCGCCGTTGACGGCGGCGACGGCGTTTTCGACACCCTTGCCGAGGTAACGCTTGCCACCGTCGCGCAGTTCGACGGCTTCATGCGCGCCGGTCGAGGCGCCCGACGGGACGGCCGCACGGCCGAAGCTGCCATCCTCGAGGTGCACGTCCACTTCGACGGTGGGATTGCCGCGGCTGTCGAGAATCTCGCGGCCGATGATGTCGATGATAGCAGTCATGGATATCGTCCTGTTTCGGGGTTTATAAATCGATTAAAATCCACTTTTAATCGACGATGCAGAAATTACAATGGCGTTGCCGCCCAAGAAAAAACGGATGACACTGGATCATGTCATCCGTTTGAAATGTCTTACGCCTTGGCGATATCGTCGAAGGCGACCAGCTTTTCCAGAAGCCGCGGCATGTCCTTCAGATGCACCATGTTGGGGCCGTCCGAAGGCGCATTGTCGGGATCCTCATGCGTCTCGACGAAAAGGCCGGCAATGCCGACGGCGATCGCCGCACGCGACAGCGTCTCGACGAACTTGCGGTCGCCGCCCGTCGAACCGCCCTGCCCGCCCGGCTGCTGCACGGAATGGGTCGCATCGAAAACAACAGGCGCGCCGAGCGAAGCCATGATCGGCAGCGAGCGCATGTCGGACACCAGCGTGTTGTAGCCGAAAGAGGCGCCGCGCTCGCAGAGCATGACATTCGGGTTGCCGCTGTCGGTGAACTTGGCGAGCACGTTCTTCATGTCCCAGGGGGCGAGGAACTGGCCCTTCTTGACGTTGATGACGCGGCCTGTCTTGGCGGCGGCGACCAGCAGGTCCGTCTGGCGCGACAGGAAGGCCGGGATCTGCAGCATGTCGACGGTCTTCGCGACGATCGCGCACTGCTCTTCCGTGTGAATGTCCGTCACGACGGGAAAGCCGAAATCCTTCTTGAGGTCGGCGAAGATTTCGAGAGCCTTCTCAAGGCCGATGCCGCGCTTGCCGGAGAGCGACGTGCGGTTCGCCTTGTCGAAGGACGACTTGTAGACGAGGCCGATGCCGAGTTTGTCGGTCATTTCGACGAGCGCGCCGGCCATCATATAGGCATGGTCGCGGCTTTCCATCTGGCAGGGACCAGCGATCAGCGAGAAGCGGGCGGTCTGCGAGAAGGTGACCTTCTTCGGTCCATCGCCGACGATGACGGTCGAGTTTGTTTGCATTTTATTCTCCGAAGACAAAATGGACGCCCTGACCGGGTGCCGGCGGCACCACGATACGGTTGTCGCGCATCTGGAACGTCACGCCCCGCAAAGTGAGTGCGCGCCGACACGCATCAAGGCTGGCAACCCTGAAAACGACCGCCCGCCCCTTCAGGCCGCGGTCCGCACCGGCCACCGGCGCAATGCCGTAGAAACCCTCAAGCCCGGCATCGTTCAAAACAGTGATGCGGCCGCGCGGTGTATCGACAGACATGCCGAAGGACAGCGCCTCGACCGCGCGTTCATCGGCCGCTTCCTGAACGAGATACTGGAAATCCGTGGGGTTCTGCTCGGAAAGCACGACCTCCGCCAGGGCGACAACGCCGTTCTCATGCGTTTCCAGCGCCTTGCGGTCGGACGGCAGCGCCCGGACGCGCTGCGAGGCGAAGAAGAAGAAATCCGGGCTGCGCAGGTCGGCGGCAAAGGCGAGCCGGAAGCTGCCGGTCGCCGAGGTGCCATCGGGCAGTAGCATGTCGCGGGAAAACTCCAGCACCGAACCACCGGAAAGGCCGGCCGCCGCATAACGCCTGTTATCGTCCAGCGCATCGTTCGTCGCCATAGCGATGCCGGAAAAGCCCTCGACGCCGCGGCGGAAGCGGAAAGCCTGGTCGCGGGCGATGAAGGCATTGTCCTCGCGCGCCGCTTCTTCGCATTCCTCGCGATTGGCGATGCCGAGCGGTTCCAGATAACTGCCGTCGGAAAGAAAGACGCAGCAGTTTTCCGTGCCGAAGGGATGGCGGGCATCCTTGGCGACGGTGAAGCCGAGTGTCGTCAACCGGTCACGGGCAACACCGAGATCGGACACCGGCAGCACCAGATGGTCGATCGGGCGGGGCGTTCTCGAACTCACGGTCATGGCGAAAAATCCGGTCGTGTTTCAGGCGCCCCGTGCTTTGCATGCTTTCCGCGCGCAATGCAAGCGCACAAGGCGCCCGTGGCCGAGAGCAGGAACTTTTCCGTTTGCCGGCCATTTCGATCGCACGTCCCGTTCCGGAGCCCGCCCATTCCCACATCCCGCGACATTACCCGCCAGCGCGACCTGCACTCCTCCCGCCCCCTCTGGGCCGGCACGCCGCGCCTGTCGCTTCGCCTGCATCAGACACCCGCCACCTGGGATTATGACGTCATCATTGTCGGTGCCGGCATTTCCGGTGCGCTGATGGCGCACGCACTGGCGGATGGGAAGCGCCGCGTTCTGGTCGTCGACCGGCGCAAGCCCGTGCATGGCAGCACGCTTGCCAGCACCGCGATGATCCAGCACGAGATCGACATTCCCCTGCACAAGCTGGCGGGCATGATCGGCGAGGCAGACGCCCGTCGCGCCTGGCAGCGCTCCGCCCGCGCGGTCGAACAGCTGTCGCAGATTGTCACCGACCTCGGCATTTCGTGCGGCTTCGAGCGCAAGAAAACATTGTTCCTGGCCGGCGACGTCTATGGCCAGCGCGCCCTGCGGTCCGAGGTGGAAGCCCGCCATGCCGCCGCCATCGAATCGGATTTTCTCGATGCCGCCACGCTCGCCGAGCGTTTCGGTTTAGATCGAACCGGTGCGATCCTCAGCGACATCTCCGCCTCCGCCAATCCCGCCCAGATGGCCGCCGGCATCTTGCGCGCGGCGATGGGACGTGGCGTCGAGGTGGTCAGCCCGCTCGAAATCACCGATCTGCGCGCAACGGCCGACGACGTGTTTCTCGCGACCTCTGATGGCAGGATCCTCACCGCCAGGCACGCCATCTTCTGCTCCGGCTATGAATTTCTGGAAGCCGTCGCCAACGAGAACCACGCCATCGTCTCCACCTGGGCGCTCGCCACACCGCCGAAGACCGAACTGCCGGACTGGCTGGGCGATTGCATCGTCTGGGAAGGGTCCGATCCCTATCTCTATCTGCGCCGCACGCGCGACGGCCGGCTGATTGCCGGTGGCGAGGACGAGGACAGCGAGGACGCCTATGCCTCGGCCGCAAAGCTCCGGCAAAAGGCGAAAACCATCCGGCGCAAGGCGGGCGCGCTGCTCGGCGTCACGCTGCCGGAGCCGGATCATGTCTGGGCAGCCCCCTTCGGCACCACCCGCACCGGCCTGCCGCTGATCGGCCGTGCCCCGAAACACCCCAACGTTTTTGCCGTCATGGGCTTCGGTGGCAACGGCATCACCTTCAGCCAGATCGCCGCCGAAATCGTCTCCGCCGCGATTGCCGGGCATGGCGATGCCGATGCGGATCTTTTCGCCTTCGAGAAGCCGTGACGGAACGCGATTCGGCTGTGGGATATTCCCCTTCCGTTGAATGGCAGCCTGTGAAAAGCCGCGCTATGCTCCGGCATCTGCAACCCTCCGGACGGTCATGCTGCTCGCCATTCTCTCCGATATCCACGGCAACCGCGAAGCCTTCGAGGCCGTGCTGGCAGCGGCGCAGGCCGCCGGTGCGGAACGTTTCGCCGTGCTCGGCGATATCGTCGGTTATGGCGCCGATCCCGAATGGTGCGTCGAGACGGCAAAATCCCTGGCGGAAGCGGGCGCGATCGTGCTGCGCGGCAACCATGACGACGCCATCGGCAATGCCTCCGTCACAATGAACCCGACGGCGACGATGGCGCTCGAATGGACGCGCCGGCAGCTGGGCGCCGATGCCCGCGCCTTCCTCGCCGCCCTGCCGCTCAAGGCGCGCGAGGGCGATTGCCTCTTCGTGCACGCCGATGCCAGCGCGCCCTCCGACTGGAACTATGTGCTCGACGCCAGCGATGCCGGCCAACATCTCGGCGCCTGCGAGGCGCGCGTCAGCTTCTGCGGCCATGTGCACAAGCCCGCGCTCTATTGCACGGCGCCTGGCGGCAAGGTCACGCATTTCTGTCCCGTCGCGGCGACGCCCGTGCCGCTCCTGCCGCAGCGCCGCTGGCTTGCCGTCATGGGCGCCGTCGGCCAGCCGCGTGACGGCAATTCCTGCGCCGCCTTCGCGCTCTACGACACGGAGAGCGCCGAGCTGCGTTTCCTGCGCGCCGCCTATGATATCGCGACCGCCGCGGGCAAGATTCGCGCCGCCGGCCTGCCCGTCTCGCTTGCCGAGCGGCTCTTCGAGGGGCGCTGATGGTGAAGGGGCGCCTGAAACCCGGCGACGTGATCGACGGCTTCGTCATCGAGGACATCGCGCACAATGGCGGCATGGCGCGCATCTGGCAGGTTTCCCGGCCGGATATCGATTGCCCGATCCTGATGAAGGTGCCGGTCATCGGCGAGGGCGACGATCCCGCAGCCATCGTCGGCTTCGAGATGGAGCAGATGATCCTGCCGCGGCTTTCCGGCCCGCATGTGCCGCGCTTCGTTGCCAACGGCGATTTCGCCACCCTGCCCTATATCGTCATGGAGCGCCTGCCCGGCACCTCGCTCTATCCGTTGCTCGAGCGCCTGCCGCTGCCGCCGGACGAGGTCGCTGCCATCGGCGCCAAAGTCGCGGTCGCGCTCGATTCGCTGCACCGGCAGAATGTCGTGCATCTCGACCTCAAACCCTCCAACGTCATGTTCCGCGAGAGCGGCGAGGCCGTGCTGATCGATTATGGTCTCGCCCGTCATATCCATCTGCCGGACCTGATGGACGAGCAGTTCCGCCTGCCCTACGGCACCGCGCCCTATATGGCGCCCGAACAGGTGCTCGGCACGCGCAGCGATTTCCGCAGCGATCTCTTCGCGCTCGGCGTCATGCTCTATTTCTTCGCGACCGGCGAGCGCCCCTTCGGCGATCCGCAGCGGCTGAAGGGCCTGAAACGCCGGCTCTGGCGCGATCCGCTGCCGCCGCGCGCCCGCAACGGCGCGATCCCGCTGGCGCTACAGGAGATCATCCTGCGCTGCCTGGAGGTGAACCCCGCCTGGCGCTATCCGAGCGCGGCACAGCTCGCGCTCGACTTGCAGGACCTGTCCGCCGTCAAGCTCACCGCACGCGCCGAGAAGATGAAGCGCGACACCTTCGGCACCGTGCTGCGCCGCCGCTTCAATCCGGTGCCGATCGAGACCGTGAAGCCGCAGACGGCCGAAGCGCAGCTTGCCAATGCGCCGATCGTCGCCGTCGCGATCAACCTTTCCGGCAGCACGCCGGAGCTGGACGAGGCAAAACGCCGGACGGTCGCGCGCATCATCGAGAACACGCCGGATGCCCGCATCGCCTGCCTCAACGTATTGAAGATCAACCGCATCGCGCTCGACACCTCCCTCGACGAGGAAGGCCGCAACAAACATGTCATGCGGCTGGTGGAACTGCGCGCCTGGTCGACGGGCCTGCCGACACCCGGCGGCGGCATCACCTTCCATGTGCTGGAGGCCGTCTCGCCGGCCGATGCCATTCTCGCCTATGCCCGCGAAAACTATGTCGACCATATCGTGATGGGTGCGCGCGCCGAATCGGCCATGCGCTCCATGCTCGGCAGCGTTTCCGGCGAGGTGGCGGCGCATGCGCCCTGCACCGTCACCGTGGTGCGCAACCGCACGCGGCCGGAAGACTAGGAGCGGAAACGCTTGCGATAATCGCCCGGCGTAAGCCCGACGATGCGGCCAAAAACCTTCCGGAAGGCGCCGGGATCGTTGTAGCCGACGTCGACGGCGACGCTGTCCACCGAGCGGGTGGTGAACTGCAACAGCTCCTGCGCCTTGGCGACGCGCAGGCGCTGGCAGTAATCCGAGGTCGTCAGTCCCGTCGCCTTGCGGAACCGCCGCAGAAACGTCCGCTCTTCCAGCCCCGCCTGCGCGGCCAGCACATCAATTGCGGTTTCCCGCGCCTCGTTCGCCTGAAGGAAATGCTGCACCTTGAGGATCGCCGCATCGCCATGCAACAGGCGCGGCGAGAAGGTGCTGTAGTAGCGCTGCTCGCGGCCGGGCGGATCGACGACGAACTGCCGGGCGACCTCCAGCATGATCGTCGGCCCGAGAAAGCGGTCGATCAATTTCAGCCCGAGATCGACCCATGCCATCACGCCGCCGGCCGTGACGATATCGCCGTCCTCGCTGAGCAGCCGGTCCGTATCGACGGTCACGTCGGGAAAACGCAGTTCGAAGGTTTCGGCAATCGCCCAGTTGGTGGTGATCGTGCGGCCGGAGAGCAGTCCCGTCTCCCCGAGCAGAAAGGCACCGGCGCAGATCGAGGCGAGCTGGATGCCGGACGCGTGGCATTCACGCAGCCATTCGGCAAAGGGCGCCGCCTCCTCGCGCAGGATCGCATCGCCAAGCGCCGGCGGCAGCACCAGAACGGCCGGCTGCGCGGCCGCATCCGTCGTATCGCTGGCATCCGTCCGCACCGGCCTGCCGTCCTCCAGCCGCCAATGGCTGACGCGGATCTTCGCCCCCGCCCCGCATTTCCGCTGCGCCATATGGGTCGCCGAATTGAAGAGGTCGGTCATGCCAAGCACGGCCGCCATCTGCGCGCCGGGATAGATCACCAGTCCGATTTCGGCCGAGGAGACCATGTCACTTTCACCCTTGATTATGTCGGTATCGCCAATGGCGAGAGATGGCAGGATGGAGGAAGAATGTCCATGACACCAACCGAGGAAGGATTTGCCATGAGCAAACGCGCCGTCATCATCGTCGATCTCCAGAAGGATTATCTCGCCACCGGCAGCTTCGCGCTTGATGGCATCGACGCCGCCGCCGACAATGCCGCCCGCGTCGTCGCTGCTGCCCGCAGCCGCGGCGACACGATCGTCCACGTCCATCACGTCTCGCTGGAAGCCGATTCGCCGCTCTTCGCGCCCAACACCGATGGCATCAACCCGATCGCCGCCGTAAAGCCGGAAGCCGGCGATACCGTCGTGATCAAGAACTACCCCAACTCCTTCCGCGACACCGTTCTTCAGGACACGCTGAAGGCCGGCGGTATCGAGGAAGTCGTCGTCGTGGGCGCCATGAGCGATGTCTGCATTGGTTAAATTTAGGAGTGAATTTCAGAAAGAAA
>CBFGOD010000200.1:0-7784 GCA_965650295.1 uncultured Shinella sp.
CAATGCCGAGTTCCTCGGCAATACCCGCTAGCACGGCCGCGGCATCGGCTTCCCCGACGCCGGCATCGCTGCCCTCTTCGGCAATGAGAACGGGATCGTGCCAGATCGGCTTGCCGTCACGCCGCCAGTAGAGCGAGAAGGTCCAGCGCGGCAGGCTTTCGCCGGGATACCACTTGCCCTGGCCGTAATGCAGGAAACCACCGGGGGCGAATTTTTCACGCAGCCGCCGGATCAGCGTATCGGCCTTCTCGCGCTTGGTCGGCCCGACGGCGTCGGTGTTCCATTCTCCCGATTCGAAATCGTCGATGGAAACGAAGGTCGGCTCGCCGCCCATGGTGAGACGGACGTCATTGGCGGCCAGCACGGTATCCACGTCACGACCGAGCGCGTTGAGCGCATTCCAGCTTTCGTCGGAGAAGGGCTTCGTGATGCGGGGATGCTCGGCGACGCGGGTCACCGTCATGGCAAAGTCGAATTCGGTATTGGCTTCGCCGAAATAGCCGCCGCTGATCGGCGCGGCATTGCGGTAATGCGGGGTTGCGGCAAGCGGGATGTGGCTCTCGCCGGTCAGGAGGCCGGAGGTCGGGTCGAGGCCGATCCAGCCGGCGCCGGGCAGATAGACTTCGCACCAGGCATGCAGGTCGGTGAAATCGACCTCGGTGCCGGAGGGGCCGTCGAGTGCCTTCAAATCCGGCGCGAGCTGGATAAGATAGCCCGAGACGAAGCGGGCGGCGAAGCCGAGATTGCGCAGGATCTGCACGAGGAGCCAGCTCGAATCGCGGCACGAGCCGAGCGCGGTCGTCAGCGTCTGTTCCGGCGTCTGCACGCCCGGCTCCATGCGAATGACATAGCCGACCGTCTGCTGGAGTCGCGCATTGAGCCCGACGACCATGTCGACCGTGCGCTGCTGCGGCGTGCGGTCGATCGTCTTCATGAAGGCTTCGAGCGCCGGATCCATCGGCTCGGGCACGCGATAGATGTTCAGGTCTTCGCGCAGGTCTTCCGGATAGTCGAAGGGCCAGTGCTCGGCTTCCTCCTCGACGAAGAAATCGAAGGGGTTGTAGACCGTCATGTCGGCGACGAGGTCGACCTCGATCTTCAGTTCCGTCACCGGATCGGGAAAGACGAAGCGGGCGAGATAGTTGCCGTAGGGATCCTGCTGCAGGTTCACGAAGTGGTTTTCCGGCGAAACCTTCAGCGAATGACTGATCACCTTTGTCTTGGAATGCGCCGCCGGCTTCAGCCGGATGATCTGGGGTCCGAGGCGGACCGGTTTGTCGTAGATGTAATGGGTGAGGTGGTAGATACCGGCCTTGATCGACATGCGCTCTCTTGTTCCCCTCGGGCGGTCTTGAGCCGCCCTCAGGGAGAGTTTGTGCAATGCGAAGAGAGATTGCAAGCGAGAATGGGGGCGGGGTGCCGGGGACCTTGGCACCCCGCATGCTTGCCGGCCGGTGAGCCGTCAGCGGTGCATCGCGACCAACGAGAAGAAGACGCCCTGTGGGTCCGTGCAGTTGATGATCCAGGCACCACCGGGCACTTCCATCGGCCCCATGACGATTTTGCCGCCACCATCGGTGACGCGTTTTGCGGCGGCATCGAGGCCCTGGACGACGAAGTAATAGCCCCAGAACGGCGGCGCCGGGGAGCCGGGCGGGTTTGTCATCATACCGCCGATGGCGTTCCCGCCGCGCACGGCGAAGGTCTGGTAGATGCCCATGCCGCCTTCCGACATGTCCACGGCCATGTCCTTCGTCCAGCCGAAGGTCTTCGAATAGAAGGCCCAGGCCTCGTCCAGGTCGCCGGCCATCAGTTCATGCCAGCCGACGCGGCCGGGTTCCATCATGCCGGGTTCTGCCGGGCCTTCATCCTGCGTGGTGAAGAGCGAGAACATGGCGCCGTGTGGATCCGCGGCGACGGCGAAGCGGCCGACACCGGGAATGTCGTCCGGTGGGCGCATGACCTTGCCGCCGTTGGCGGTGATGTCGTTGCAGGTATCCTCGATCCTGTCGGTGAAGATGTAGCCGGTCCAGACCGGCGGCATGCCCTGGGCTTCCGCGGGTATCTCGCAGATGCCGGCCGCCTGCGCATCACCGGCAAAGGCGAGCGTGTAGTTCATGCCCTCCATGCCGGAATCGCGCATCGACCAGCCGACAACCGAGGCATAGAAGCGTGCAGCAGCGGGGACGTCGGTCGTCATCAGCTCGTACCAGCAGAACTTGCCATAGTCCTTATGCATGCGGGGTCTCCCTTTTTTGGGTTTTGTTCAGTCGCAGCAGGAATGCGTCTTGGGGGCTTCAGCATATTCATCCTTGCGCTTGACGAAGCTCAGCGTGCCGGTCTCGTTGCGGCCCTTCGGCGCCCGGTCCAGGATCATCAAGGTGCCGAGCGCCTCCTCGCCGCCACGGGCGTAGTCGGAATAGGTGTGATAGACCGTGCCGTCCTCATCCCTGGCGAAGGCGCTGAGGCCGGGCAGTTCGTCATGCGCATCGGCGGTCGGCGTTTCGCGGTAATTGTACATCACCTTGCCGCTCGCCAGATCCTCCTTGGTGAAGGAGACGTGGTAGTCGAAATTGAAATCGCTGCCGAAGGACGACACCCAGGGGAATGTCCAGCCCATGCGCTTCTTGTAGGCGGTCAGCTTCTCCAGCGGCGCGCGCGAGACGGCGATCATCGTGACGTCGTGGTTGTTGAGATGCGGCAGCATGCCGTCGATGTGATCGGCCATGAAGGAGCAGCCGGGGCAGCCGGCCTCCCATTCGGGACCATACATGAAGTGGTAGACGATGAGCTGGCTGCGGCCGTCGAACAGCTCGGCAAGCGTCTTGCGGCCTTCGGGTGTCTCGAAAGTATAGCTCTTGTCGACCTTGACCCAGGGAAGGGTGAGACGTTCGGCGCGCACCTTGTCGCGCAACTTCGTTTCCTCTTTCTCCATGGCCAGCAGCGCCTTGCGGGCCGTCAGCCATTCCTCCCGGGATACGATCTCGTGGTTCGGTCTCATGCTCGGAACTCCTCTTTCTCGGGCTTTCGACAAATGCGTTGGTATCAACATTTTTGGCCCGTGTCAAAGCGCTGGCCGGTATCACTCCTCCGGCACGGACTGTTTCTCAACGGCCTGTAACGCGGCCATGACGGTTTGCGTTGCTTCCGCGACTTCTTTTTTTCCGAGTATCTCGCCCAGCGCATTGGCCCAGACGGCCTGCCGTGCCTTGATCGTTTCAAGCGCTGCCTTGCCACGCTCGGTCAGTACCATCAGTTTGGCGCGCTGGTGGGCGGGATTGTCAGCATAGGCGATAAGGCCGTCTCGTTCGAGCAGGTCGGCGATGCGTTGAACGCCCTGCCGCGTCATGCCAAGCGCCCGTCCGGCCTCGGCGACGGTCATCGGCGCGTGATCGGCGGCAGCCAGAACCTGCCAGCGGGCACTGGTCTGGCCGGCGGGTTTGGCCAGCGCGTCGCCGGCGTTCTGCAAATGGCCGGCGAGGCGCAGGACGGAGATGGCGAAGGCGGCGAAGGCGTCGCCGGCGGGGGTGCGTTCCGATTTCATATTGACAGCATGTTGTCGTTTTGCGATGGTGTCTTTGACAACATATTGTCATTTAACGTTTGATGATGCAAGCGAGGAGAGAGCGATGCTGAAAACCTACAAGGGAAGCTGCCACTGCGGAAAGATCCAGTATGAGGCGGATATCGATCTTGAAGCCGGTACGGGCCGCTGCAATTGCTCGATCTGCTCGAAGAAGCGCTATTGGGGCGCCCAGATCAAGCCGGATGCTTTTCGCCTGCAATGCGACGAAGCCGATCTCGGCGATTACCAGTTCGGCACGATGAGCGGCCATCACCGCTTCTGCAAGAATTGCGGCGTCTCGGCCTTCGGGCACGGCTATGTCGAGGAGATCGGTGGGGAGTATGTTTCGATCAATGTCGCCTGCCTCGACAATATCGAGCAGAGCGAACTGGCGGAGTTACCGATCCAGTATTTCGACGGGCGAAACAATGCCTGGTGGATCACGCCGGAAGTGACGAAGCACCTTTGAAAAACAGGCCGGGCGCGGAAGAGATTTCCGCGCCCGGCAAAAGCTTATTCCGGCAGGATGCGCACGGCGCCCTTGTCGGCGCTGGCGGCGAAGGCGGCATAGGCCTTCAGCGCCGTCGTGACATTGCGCTTGCGAGGGGCGGCCGGCTTCCAGCCGAGCTTGTCCTGTTCGGCGCGGCGGGCGGCAAGTTCCGCTTCCGGAACCGCGAGGTTGATCGTGCGGTTCGGGATGTCGATCTCGATGGTATCGCCATCGCGTACGAGGCCGATCGTGCCGCCCTGTGCCGCTTCCGGCGAGGCATGGCCGATCGACAGACCGGATGTGCCGCCGGAGAAGCGGCCGTCGGTGATGAGCGCGCAGGCCTTTCCGAGGCCCTTCGACTTCAGGTAGCTCGTCAGATAGAGCATTTCCTGCATGCCCGGGCCGCCCTTCGGGCCTTCGTAGCGGATGACGACGACGTCGCCGGCCTTCACTTCATTGCCGAGAATGCCCTTCACGGCCGCATCCTGGCTTTCGAAGACGACGGCGGGACCGGTGAACTTCAGGATCGATTCATCGACGCCGGCCGTCTTCACGATGCAGCCGTCGAGCGCGATATTGCCCGAGAGAACGGCAAGGCCGCCGTCCTTCGAGAACGGGTGTTCGACGGAGCGGATGACGCCGTTTTCGCCATCGGTGTCCAGTTCGTCCCAGCGGGCTTCCTGGCTGAAGGCGACCTGAGTCGGGATGCCGCCGGGCGCGGCGCGGAAGAAGGTGCGCACCGTCTCGCTGGTCGTGCGGGTAATGTCCCAGCGGTCGATGGCGTGGCCGAGCGTTTCGGAATGTACGGTCGGCGTGTCGCGGTGGATGAGGCCGCCGCGATCGAGTTCGCCGAGGATGCGCATGATGCCGCCGGCGCGGTGCACGTCTTCCATATGCACGTCCTGCTTGGCGGGTGCGACCTTGGACAGGCAGGGGACGCGGCGCGACAGCTGGTCGATGTCATCAAGGTCGAAATCGATGCCGCCTTCGTAAGCCGCCGCCAGGATGTGCAGCACCGTGTTGGTCGAACCGCCCATGGCCACGTCGAGCGACATGGCGTTTTCGAAGGCGCGCTTGTTGGCGACGTTGCGCGGCAGGATGCTCTCGTCTTCCTGCTCGTAATAGCGGCGCGCGAGATCGACGATCAGGTGGCCGGCCTCGACGAAGAGGCGCTTCCGGTCGGCATGGGTGGCGAGCGTCGAGCCGTTGCCGGGCAGCGACAGGCCGAGCGCTTCGGTCAGACAGTTCATCGAATTGGCCGTGAACATGCCGGAGCAGGAGCCGCAGGTCGGGCATGCAGAACGCTCGATGACCTTGACGTCTTCATCCGAAATCTTGTCGTCGGCGGCGGCGACCATGGCGTCGACGAGGTCGAGCGCGTGGGTCTTGCCGTGCAGCACGACCTTGCCGGCTTCCATCGGGCCGCCGGACACGAAGACGGCGGGGATGTTGAGGCGCATGGCGGCATTCAGCATGCCGGGCGTGATCTTGTCGCAGTTCGAGATGCAGACCATGGCGTCGGCGCAATGCGCGTTGACCATGTACTCGACCGAGTCGGCGATGATTTCGCGCGACGGCAGCGAATAGAGCATGCCGTCATGGCCCATGGCGATGCCGTCGTCGACGGCGATCGTGTTGAATTCCTTGGCGACGCCGCCGGCCTTTTCGATTTCGCGGGCGACGAGCTGGCCAAGGTCCTTCAGGTGCACGTGGCCGGGCACGAACTGGGTAAAGGAGTTCACCACCGCGATAATCGGCTTGCCGAAATCCGAATCCTTCATGCCGGTCGCGCGCCAGAGGCCGCGGGCACCGGCCATGTTGCGGCCGTGGGTGGTGGTTCGGGAGCGATATGCGGGCATGGTCAATTCCTCGAGGTGGACGTGGCTGGCATATGGGCGTCTTCAAGCCGGATTGCGAGCCTTACGAGGGTTTCCCTAGCGCAAAACGCCCCGCACGTCACGAAAGGAATGACGATTTTTTGACGGTGCGACGCAATTTCCTTGCTGGCCGCGTTCGTCATCACGACCGTTGTCGGCATGGTGCATTCATGCCATGGTCCGCGCCATGAACGGCACGGGGCAGGATTTGGCGGAAGCAGGCGCTGAGAGCGTGGAGGCGGGGCTCGACAAGAGCCCGCTCTATCTGCGCATTCGCGACGTGCTGGCGCAGGCGATTGCCGCTGGCCGCCTGCCGAAGGGCGCGCTGCTGCTCGAAGGCCCCGTCGCGACCCTTTTTGCCTCGACCCGCACGCCGGTGCGCCAGGCGCTCGTCCTCCTGGAGGAGGGCGGCATGGTCAGGCGCTTCGACGGTCGCGGTTTTCTGGTCGGGCAGGGGCGCAGCGGACCAAAGCGCGTGGCGCTGACGCCTGACATGCTGGGCCTCAGCGAGGAAGCGCCGGGGCTGCGCAAGGCGCCGGGCTGGGAGGCGATCTATGAGAGCCTCGAGCGGGAGATGGTGCATCTCTCCGTCTTCGGCCGCCACCGCATCAACGAGGTGGAACTGGCGCGCGCCCGCGGCGTCGGCCGGCAGGTGGCGCGCGATGCGCTGACGCGGCTCGAAGCGCTCGGCATCGTCGAGAAGGACGAGCGCATGCGCTGGACGCTGGTGCCGCTCGACGAGGGCCGGATGCGCGACCTGCACGATATCCGCGTCGCGCTGGAACCCGTGGCGCTGATGCAGGCCGCCCCCTTCATTCCGCCCGCCGAGCGCCGCATGATGAGCGACCGGCTGGAGGAGGCGCTTGCCGCCTATCCCGACCTTTCGGTGGAGGCGATGGACGATCTCGAAACCGACCTGCACATCACCTGCCTCGGCTACTGCCCGAACCGGGAGCTGCTGATCGCGCTTCGCCGCGCGCGTTTCATGTTGAATGTCAGCAAGCACATCATCGGCGTCTCGCACCGCATGCCCGCCGCAGAACCCTTCATCGCCGAGCATCTCGCCGTGTTCCGCGCGCTCGATGTCGAGGACATCGCGCGGGCGGCCGAGACGCTGCGTCATCACATCGTCGTCTCGTTGCCCAAGGTGATCGGCCGCGTCGCGGAACTGCGCGAGGCGCATCGTCCCGATGTTCCCGCCTACGCGACCCCGCTCGCACGCTGAGGAGTTTCCCATGAAGGTCAAACGCATCGTCGCCAATATCGAGACGGCCGATCCGGGCGCGGTCGCCCGTTTCTATGCGGACGTGCTCGGGCTGGATCTCCTGATGGACCACGGCTGGATCGTTACCTACGGCAATGACGGCACTATGCCGTTGCAGGTGAGTTTCGCCTCGGAGGGCGGATCCGGCACGCCGGTGCCGGGGCTTTCGGTGGAGGTTGACGATGTCGAGGCAGCCTATCAGGCGGTCCTTGCCGGCAACTATGCGGTGGAATACGGACCGGCGGACGAGCCCTGGGGCGTCCGGCGTTTCTTCGTGCGCGATCCCGCCGGCACGCTCGTCAATATCGTCATGCACACGCGCTGATCAGGTGATCGCGCCGACCTGCCAGGGCACGAATTCGTTGTCGCCGTAGTCGAAGGCCTCGCTGGCCGTCTTGCGGCCGGAGGCGGTTTCGATGACGAAATCGAAGATGCGGCGGCCGGCCTGTTCGATGGTCTCGGTGCCGTCGACGATCGTGCCGCAATTGATGTCCATGTCCTCCTTGATGTGCTCGTACATCGGCGTGTTGGTGGCGATCTTGATGCAAGGCGCCGGCTTGTAGCCGGAGACCGAGCCGCGGCCGGTGG
>CBFGOD010000201.1:0-7745 GCA_965650295.1 uncultured Shinella sp.
CACGATGAGCTGCCTTGCCCATGTCTTCGAGGAGGACGGTGCGCTCGACAGGCTCGAGGCCTTCGCTTCGCTGAACGGCCCGGAATGGTACGGCCTGCCGGCCAATGAAGAGACGATCCGCCTCGTCAAGCGGGCCGAACCCGTCGCCTTCCCCGCGAAGATCGAGACGGGGGCCGGGCCGGTGACGGTGTTCGATCCGATGTTCCCGCTCTACTGGGACGTGGCATAATCCGCCCGGTCAGATGAAGGGTCGCGGCCCGCGCCGCAGCCCTTCCCAGCCGGCGAGCGTCTGAAGCCCGTCGGCATCGAGGATTTCGCAGCCCTTGTCCTGCCAGCGCATCAGTTTGCGGTCGGAGAGTTTGCGCAGCGTCTTGTTGGTGTGCACCAGCGACAGGCCGAGCGTATCGGCGACGTGCTGCTGGGTGATCGGGATCACCCGCCGCCCGCCATTGACGCCGGCCGAATGCGCCCGCTGATGGATGAAGGACAGGAGATAGGCCGTGCGCTCGAGCGCCGTGCGCCGGCCGATGCTCAAAAGATGCTCGTCGAGGATGCGCTCCTCGGCGGCAGCGATCCAGGTGAGATCATAGGCGAGCGACGCATGGCGCTCGAACAGCCGCTCCAGCTTGGAGCGCTCGAAGACGCAGAGCGTTACGGGGGTCAGCGCTTCGATCGAATGGTCCATCTCGCCCATCAGGCTGCCCTGCAGGCCGATGAGATCACCCGGCAGCACATAGTTCATGATCTGTCGGCGGCCGTCAGGCAGAAGCTTGTAGCGGAAGGCCCAGCCCGAGAGCACCGTGAAGAGATGGGCACTGTGCATGCCCTCGACGAGGATGGTCGCACCGCGCTCGATCGACAGTTCGCCGCTCTTGAACTGCGAGACGAAATCCAGTTCCTTCGGTGTGAAATCCCGAAAATCAGGCAAATTGCGCAGGGGACATTGCTGGCAGGGCGTACGCCACCGGGTCTGCTGGGTGCCCACCGTACCGCTCGCCATCATGCCTCCGCGCCTGTCGATTGAGACCAGCCGGAACCGGCTGGCCCATCGAAACGCGCAAGCCGTGCGCTTGTTCCATCACGCGGGCGCTATGTCTTTTTTAAATGACACTTTTTGGGATGATGTCCAATGTCCGCCTCCCGCAGCACCGTTCTCCCGGTGCTTGCACATGGATTGGAGTGCGGCACCATGGACCGTTCTATACCGCACATCGTCATAGCCGAACGCGAGTTCCTGATCGCGCTGGATGCGGAATACCTGATCAAATCGGCACTCGATTGCCGCATCACCCTGCTTCGGCCGGAACAGCTGGATGAATGGGATGCAGCGGCGCTCGCCGGGATCGATCTCTGCCTGCTCGACGTGCCGCTCGACGCGACGCGCATCACCACGCGCACCAATCGGCTGATCGAGGCGCGCGTGCCGCTGTTGTTCACCACGGTCGCCGATATCCATATCGGTGGCATCGAAGGCTTCGAGATCGTTCCGATCGCGCGAAAACCCTATGATGGCGAGGCGCTGGCGGCGCTCGTCAGGGGACGGCTGCGGCAGAGGCCGCAACCGCCGGAGACCGATCAGAACTGACGGCCGATCTTCGCGTCCACCGAGTGGCTGTTGGCGCCACGCACCGCGAAGAAAAACAGGATCAGTGTCCAGAGGATCGACTTCTCCGCGCCGCCAAGGCCTTCGCCCTGCACGATGCCGTGGAAATAGACGGTCACAGCCAGCACGATCATCGCGGCAAAGGATGCCGGGCGCGTAAAGAGGCCGATGGCGATGAGGATGCCGCCGAAGAATTCGGTGGCCGACAGCAGCGGCGACCAGAGGGCGCCCGGATAGAAGCCGAGGCTTTCGACCATGCCGGTGGCACCAAAGGGGTTGATGATCTTGCCGTAGCCATGGGTGACGAGCAGCAGGCCGGCGGCGACGCGCAGGATCGTCTCGGCGCTCTCCGAAAGCCTGGAATAGAGGCCGCCGAGCGACGGGATGATGAGGCGCGGGCGGGTGGTGGCAAGCTCTGTCATGGGGTCTCCTGTGAGCATATTGCGGTGCAACACGTCTCCTCCAGGAATCGGGCTGCGACAAGATGTCCGCCGACAAAACTTGATAAATTGAGTTGACATTTCCGTGAGATGACCGCGAGCGGAGGCGTGCCAAGCCGCACCCGCTGCTATATGCTTCAGCGATCGATCAGGAGGTTGCCATGTCCGGGGAAAAGCCGCGTATTTCCATTCTCTACTGCACCCAGTGCAACTGGCTGCTGCGCGCCGGCTGGATGGCGCAGGAGTTGCTGTCGACTTTTTCCGACGCACTCGGCGAAGTGGCGCTCATTCCCGGCACCGGCGGCAATTTCGAGATCCGCGTCAACGACGCGCTGGTCTGGGAGCGCAAGCGCGACGGCGGCTTTCCGGGACCGAAGGAACTGAAGCAGCGGGTGCGCGACATCATCGAGCCCGGCCGCGATCTCGGCCATACCGACCGCGCCGACCAGACGACGGCCTGATTGAATATGCCCTGAAACGAAAACGGCGGGCCGAAGCCCGCCGCCTGTTTCAGCCCGGTCGCGATCAGCGATAGGGCGAATAGCACATACGATAGACGCCGCCGCCGGCATGGTAGCGGTTGGTATAGGGGTCGTAGGTGCGGTAGCGGTTCGAGCACCAGCGCACATGGGCGTTGCGCCCGCCGCCATAGTAGCGCGGCCGTTCGTAGCGCGGACGATAGTAGCGGCGCTCATAGCCGTAATACGGGCGATGATGGCGGCGATAGTAGCGCGGGCGCTCGCAGCCATAGCCGACGCAGAATTCCACCTGCGCCTTCTGCACGTCGCTCTTCGCCTGCAGCGGTACGGCCAGCGGGACGGCCTGGGCCGCTCCCATCGGCGCAATTGCGGAGGCGATGCCCATAACGCAACCGAAGACGAGATTCTTGATCTTCGACATGTGATCCTCTCTAGCTTTGGCGGGATTTCTCCCTGTCACGTCCCTGCTTTGCATTACGTTCACGCATTTTGTTTTATTCATGGTCGCGCGCCCGTCCTGTAGAGGGGATTTATCGCGGCGCGCGCGATCCGCAAGAGGCAGAGGTGTTGCATGAGCCTGAAATTCGGAACCAGCGGCCTGCGAGGTCTCTCGGTCGATCTCGAGGGTCCTGCGACCGCGCTCTACGCCACCGCCTTCGCCCGCCATCTCATCGCCTCCGGCATGGCCAAGCCCGGTGACGAAATCCTGATCGGCCGCGATTTCCGCGCCTCCAGCCCCGCCATTTCAGCCATCGCCATCGCCGCCCTGCGCAAGGCCGGTCTTCAGCCGCGCGACTGCGGCACGCTGCCGACGCCGGCGCTGGCACTGCTCGGGCTTTCCCGCAAGGCGGCCTGCCTGATGGTGACGGGCTCGCACATTCCCGCCGACCGCAACGGCATCAAATTCTACCGGCCGGACGGCGAGATCGACAAGGCGGACGAAGCCGCGATCACTGCCGCTGCCGAGGCGATCCGCACCGAGGGCATCACCTTCGATGCCGCCCGGGAGACGGCCGAAGATCTCCATGCCGGCGCAATGGCGCTGTACGGCGCGCGCAACCGCGCCCTGCTGCCGGAGGGGAGCCTTTCCGGCCTGCGCGTCGGCGTCTACCAGCATTCCACCGTGGCCCGCGACCTCTTTGTCGACGTGCTCGCGCACTATGGCGCCGATGTCGTGGCGCTGGGCCGCTCGGAGACCTTCATTCCCGTCGATACGGAAGCCGTCTCGCCCGAGACCGTCGCACTCCTGCAAGGTTGGGCCGTACAGCATGGCCTCAATGCCATCGTCTCCGCCGATGGTGACGGCGACCGGCCGCTCGTGGCCGACGAGACCGGAACGCCGGTGCGCGGCGACCTGATCGGCCTCATTGCCAGCCGCTTCCTCGACGCGACCGTGATCGCCACACCCGTCACCTCCAATTCCGGCATCGAGGCCGCCATCGACGGCCGCGTGCTGCGCACCCGGGTCGGCTCGCCCTTCGTGATCGCGGCGATGAACGAGGCCGTCACAGCCGGCGAAGCGGCCGTTGCCGGCTTCGAGGCCAATGGCGGCACGCTGACGGCGACGCCGTTCCGCGTGAACGGCCATGACCTGACGCCGCTGCCGACCCGCGACAGCCTGATGCCGATCCTCGCCGTGCTGGCGCTTGCGGCGACCGAGGAAAAGCCGCTCTCGCTCATCGCGGCCGGCTTTGCGCTGCCCGCCGCCGCCAGCGACCGTCTGGAAAACTTTCCCGTCGAGACGAGCGCCGCCCTGATGGCGGAGCTGCGTTCGGGTGCAGGGCCGCTTGCCGCCTTCCTTGCGCCGATCGGCGTGCCGCAAAAAGTCAGCGATATCGACGGGCTGCGGGTGACGCTGGAAGACAGGAGCGTCATCCACTTGCGCCCCTCCGGCAATGCGCCGGAAATGCGCTGCTACGTAGAGGCCGCTGACGAGGCCGCCGCGATCAGGCTTCTCGCCGCCGGACTGCAGCGCATCCGCGACTGGGCGGTGAGCCGGTAAACAGGCTTTTTGCCAAGCCGTTGCAAAAACTTCAAAAAGCCTGTTGACACCGGCGGGCGGTCCTTCTACATCGCTCTCCGTCGCCCAGATGGCGGAATTGGTAGACGCGCCAGCTTCAGGTGCTGGTACTCGAAAGGGTGTGGAGGTTCGAGTCCTCTTCTGGGCACCAAATTCCCCGCTTCCTTACCAGAAGCGTTGTCAAAAAAGCCCGGCATAGCCGGGCTTTTTTGTTGGCCGAAACGGCCCCCTTTCCCTTCCCTGCCGACAAAACAGAATCTTCCCCATGCACCCTTGCGTCCGCGGCGCGAAGGGCAGATAAGCCTCAAAAATAGTCATTTGCCTTTTATAGATCAGGATCATCGTGGCCCCACCCCAACACGATGCCCAGAAATCGGGCACCCTGTCCAAATTCCGGCTCTTCTCCCCCATTCTTGCCGGCGCAACGTTGAAGGAACGCCTGATCGGCTGCCTCGGCGCCCTGGTCGGCATCTGCCTCACCGGCTTCGTCACAAGCTTCTTCATGGGGCATGATCCGCATCTGCCGCTGATCGTGGCGCCGGTCGGCGCCTCCGCCGTGCTGCTCTTCGCCGTGCCGGCCAGCCCGCTCGCGCAGCCCTGGTCGATCATCGGCGGCAACATGGTCTCCGCCTTTGTCGGTGTCACCGTCGCAACGCTGGTGCGCGATCCCGCCATCGCCATCGGCCTTGCCGTCGCGCTTGCCATTCTCGCCATGTCGCTCACCCGCTCGCTGCATCCGCCGGGCGGGGCGGCGGCGCTGACGGCGGTCATCGGCGGGGCAGCGGTCGCGCGCGCCGGTTTCTGGTTTCCGATCGTGCCGGTCGGCCTCAATTCGCTGCTGCTCGTCCTGCTGGGGATCGCCTTCCATCGCTTCTCCGGCCGGCAATATCCACACAAGCAGACGGTCGCCCCCGTCAACACGCACAAGACCGCCGATCCGCCGGCCGCCTTCCGCGTCGGCTTCAACACCGAAGACATCGACGCCGCCGTCGCGAGCTTCAACGAGACGCTCGACATCAGCCGCGCCGACCTCGACGTGCTGCTGCGGCAGGTCGAGTTGCAGGCGCTGATGCGCCAGCGCGGCGATCTCACCTGCGCCGACATCATGTCGCGCGATGTGGTGACGGTGACATCGGATGCCAGCGCCGAGGAGGCACGCAGCCAGCTGCTCGACCATGATATCCGCACCCTGCCGGTCGTCGATGCCGAAGGCCATATTCTCGGCACCGTGGGCCTGCGCGAGCTCGCCGCCAGGGCACCCGCCTCCCCCCTTCCGATCTCGCAGGCCAAGACCGCACGCCCCACCGACCCGGCCATCGGTCTCCTGCCGCATCTCACCGACGGCGCGATCCATGCCGTCATCGTCACCGACGACAACAACCGCGTCGTCGGCATCATCTCGCAGACCGATCTTCTGGCGACGCTCGCCAAAAGCCTCTCCCAGACCGGCCCGACGGGCCTGATGAGCGGGCACGGACAAGGAATCTGATCCCCATGCAGAAACAGTGTCACCGCGGGCTGACCGGCGTGAAGCCGGCAGCCCCCTTCCAGTGATTTTTTAAGAAATATGAAAGGAGTGTCGCCATGGCGACTGTCGACGAGAAGCTTGAACCCATTCTGGCCCAGGTGCTGCAACGCAACCCCGCCGAGCCGGAATTCCACCAGGCAGCCCGAGAAGTGCTTGAAAGCCTCGGCCTCGTCGTCTCCAAACACCCTGACTACCTGAAGGATGCGCTGATCGAGCGCATTTGCGAGCCGGAACGCCAGATCATCTTTCGCGTGCCGTGGGTCGACGACAGGGGCCAGGTGCAGATCAACCGCGGTTTTCGCGTGCAGTTCAATTCGGCGCTCGGCCCTTACAAGGGCGGCCTGCGCTTCCACCCCTCGGTCAATCTCGGCATCATCAAGTTCCTCGGTTTCGAACAGATCTTCAAGAACGCGCTGACCGGCCTGCCGATCGGCGGCGGCAAGGGCGGCTCGGACTTCGACCCGAAGGGCCGCTCGGAAGGCGAGATCATGCGGTTCTGCCAGTCCTTCATGACGGAACTCTACCGTCATCTCGGCGAATATACCGACGTGCCGGCCGGCGATATCGGCGTCAGCGGCCGCGAGATCGGCTGGATGTTCGGCCAGTACAAGCGGCTGACCAACCGCTTCGAGGCCGGCGTCTTCACCGGCAAGGGCCTGAGCTATGGCGGCTCGCTGGTGCGCAAGGAGGCGACCGGCTACGGCGCGGTCTATTTCACCCGCGCCATGTTGGAAAGCCGCGGCACCGGCTTCGAGGGCAAGAAGGTCACCGTGTCGGGCTCCGGCAATGTCGCGATCTATGCCATGGAACAGGCCATCGCCTACGGCGCCAGGGTCATCGCCTGCTCGGATAGCTCCGGTTACGTCGTCGACGAGGATGGCATCGACCTCGATCTCGTCAAGGAGATCAAGGAAGTGCGCCGCGAGCGCCTGTCGCAATATGTCCTGACGAGGAAGGGCGCGCATTTCATCCCCTCCGGCAAGGGCTCGATCTGGGACGTGCCCTGCGACGTGGCGCTGCCCTGCGCCACGCAGAACGAACTGACCGGCAAGGACGCCAAGACGCTGATCAAAAACGGCGTCATCGCCGTCGCCGAGGGCGCCAATATGCCCTCGACCCCGGAGGCCGTGCGTGCCTTCCAGGACGGCGGCGTGCTGTTCGGCCCCGGCAAGGCGGCCAATGCCGGCGGCGTCGCCACCTCCGCGCTTGAAATGCAGCAGAACGCCAGCCGCGACAGCTGGAGCTTCGAGACCGCGCGCGAACGCCTCGGCCAGATCATGCAGGGCATCCACGACCGCTGCGCCGAGACGGCCGAGGAATATGGCGCCAAGGGCAATTACGTGCTCGGCGCCAACATTGCCGGCTTCATCCGCGTGGCCGAATCCATGCGGGCGCAGGGCGTTATCTGACGCGCCATCCGATCCCTAAGCAGCACCCGGCCCCGGACCCTCTCCGGGGCCGTTTTCATTGGCGGCAACGAAAGCCTGACCGAAGCGGCCACCGGCGACGAGGCGGATGCGCGGGCGCTCCTCCGGGACAGGCTGGGCGGCTGCCGGCTGGTAGAGCACCTTTTCCAGTACGACCCAGTCGCGCCGTCCCTCGGGCCGGTCAAAGGCCATGGACTGGCCCTCGCGCAGGCCGAGCAGAGCAAGGCCGTAGAAGGTCGTGACCGGCA
>CBFGOD010000202.1:0-7725 GCA_965650295.1 uncultured Shinella sp.
AGGCCGTCGATGCCGCCGAGGTCAACGAACGCACCGTAATCGGTGATGTTCTTGACGACGCCGTCAACAACCTGGCCTTCTTCGAGGTTCTGAACGATTTCAGAACGCTGCTCGGCGCGCGACTCTTCGAGAACCGTACGACGCGAGACAACGATGTTGCCGCGACGCTTGTCCATCTTGAGGATTTCGAAGGGCTGCGGGTTGTGCATGAGCGGGGTAACGTCGCGGATCGGACGGATGTCGACCTGCGAACGCGGCAGGAAGGCAACGGCGCCGTCGAGATCGACGGTGAAGCCACCCTTGACCTGGTTGAAGATGACGCCTTCGACGCGCTCGCCAGCTTCGAACTTGACTTCGAGCTTGGCCCAGCTTTCTTCGCGGCGAGCCTTTTCGCGCGACAGAACAGCTTCGCCCAGCGCGTTTTCGATGCGCTCGACGTAAACTTCGACTTCGTCACCGACCTTCAGCGTGCCGTCCTTGGACTTGGCACCGAATTCCTTGAGCGGTACGCGACCTTCGACCTTGAGGCCGACGTCAACGATGGCGACGTCCTTCTCGATGGCCGTAACGATGCCCTTGGCGACATAGCCTTCGGCGAGATCGTTAGACGCAAAGGATTCCTGCAGAAGGGCTGCGAAATCTTCGCGCGTGGGGTTTGCTTGAGACATTGAAACTCCTGATGTGCCAAAAGGCACGGGCGCCGGGGGTTAGCGTTGATGAGGAACAAAACGGTACCCGCTGCCTTGAAAGGCAGCAAATCCGGCGCGGGGGCAGGCTTTGTCCTATTGCTTAAGAGCAGCGTCGATGAACGACCGTGCTGCCGAAAACGCCGCCTCTATACTCATTTCCGAGGTGTCGAGCAAGTGCGCATCGTCGGCGGGCTTCAAAGGACTGTCGGCGCGGCCCATGTCGCGCTCGTCGCGACGGCGGATATCCTCGAGGATCGTCTCATAATCGGCCACCCCGCCGCCGGCGAGGATCTCCTCATAGCGGCGTCTTGCGCGCACTTCCGGCGAGGCGGTGACATAAAGCTTAACCGGCGCATCGGGGCAGACCACCGTGCCGATATCGCGCCCATCCAGCACCGTGCCCGGCTCGCGCACCGCAAATGTACGCTGCGCCTCGACCAGCGCCCGGCGCACCGAGGGCATGACCGCGATCTTCGAGGCTGCTTCGCCGATGGCATGGGCCGAAAGGACGGAACGATCCAGCCCGGCGAGATCGAGATTGCGCGCGACATCAGCGGCAACCGCCTCGTCATCGAGCGGCAGGCCACGGTCCAGCAAAGCCTTCGCGGTCGCGCGGTACGTCAACCCGGTATCGAGATGATGAAAACCATAGGCCTCTGCGATGAGGCGCGAGAGCGTGCCCTTGCCGGCAGCGGCGGGACCGTCGATGGCGATTGTGAAGGTCATTCTGCTACCTGAAAATGGATGTGATCGTCATGGCGCGCCGCTCTGCACCCCTGGAAGCGCACGTTCTGGCTGGAAACACCGAGACGTTGGGACAGATGAGGTTCGATAAAGATTCGCTCCACTCCGAATTCCGATCCTTCCGATGCAAGCCAACGCAATGCTGCACCCGTCCTAACTTCGTCCAATGTCCATGCGGGAAAAAGCCCTTGCAAAAACCCCATATCCCACCGGAGTGTCAAGAGATCAGCACGCCCCTTGCATGGTAAAACAGCGCCATCAGCGGGATTCTCGAAAGCGAAGTAGCCGATAGGGGAACGCGCCGCCCGATCCAACGCGACGCCGGCCTCGTTGCGATAATAGAATGCGATGTCGAGCTTGCGCCCATCGTCATGCGACAGGTGTGGAAGCAACGGAAAGCCATTCACAAATGGAAAATTGGCGTCGAGAACGAGCGTGACGGTCCCCGGAAACTCGTCCGCCATCACGTCAGACAGCGCCTTCGCGGCTCGCTTGGCGCCGGGTGTGAGATAGTTGCGGTTAAGTACGCAATAGAGCGGCGACTGCACCTGCAAGCTCCCGCCTCCGAAACAGGAGAGCGCCTCGCGACCGAAGAATGGCGCCAGAAAAGGAAGCATCACCGATGCCAAGGCGTAGAGCACAGCAAAAACGGAGAGGCGCGCCGCCCAGCTGGTGATTTTCCACCGCCGGGAAATCCAGCGCGCCGCAAGATAAATGACACCACCGATCTGCGTGAGCAGGGTCAAGAGCCCAAAAAGCAGCGCGGTGCGCAGAAAGCGCATGGACGCTTTACGCGCCGAGTTCGATCTTCGCGCCCAGGCCCGCCATCAGGTCCATGAATTCCGGGAAGCTCGTGGCGATCATCGTGGCATCGTCCACCGTCACGGGGTTTTCCGAGACGAGGCCCATGACGAGGAAGCTCATGGCGATGCGGTGGTCGAGATGGGTGGCGACGGCCGCGCCCGCGGCGTTGCCGAGGCCCTTGCCATCCGGACGGCCGCGCACGACGAGCGAGGTTTCGCCCTCGTCGCAATCCACGCCGTTGAGCTTGAGACCGTTGGCGACGGCCGAAAGGCGGTCGCTTTCCTTGACGCGCAGTTCTTCCAGGCCGTTCATCACGGTCGCGCCTTCGGCAAAAGCGGCGGCAACGGCGAGAACCGGGTATTCGTCGATCATCGACGGCGCGCGATCTTCCGGCACCGTCACGCCCTTGAGCGTGGAGGAACGGACACGCAGGTCCGCCACGTCCTCGCCGCCGGCAAGACGCGGGTTGATGACTTCGATATCGGCGCCCATTTCCTGCAGCGTCAGGATCAGGCCGGTGCGGGTCGGGTTCATCAGCACATTGAGGATGGTGACGTCGGAGCCCGGAACGAGCAGCGCTGCAACCAGCGGGAAAGCCGTCGAGGACGGGTCGCCCGGCACGTCGATGACCTGGCCGGTGAGCTTGCCGCGGCCTTCCAGCCGGATCGTGCGCACGCCGTCGGCATCCGTCTCGACGGTGAGGTTGGCACCGAAACCCTGCAGCATCTTTTCCGTATGGTCGCGCGTCATGATCGGCTCGATGACCGTCGTGATGCCGGGCGTGTTGAGGCCGGCGAGCAGCACGGCGGACTTGACCTGCGCGGAGGCCATCGGCACGCGATAGGTGATCGGCGTCGGCGTCTTCGGGCCACGCAAGGTGACGGGAAGACGGTCGCCGTCCTGCGACTTCACCTGCACGCCCATTTCGCGCAGCGGGTTCAGCACGCGGCCCATGGGGCGCTTGGTCAGCGAGGCGTCGCCAATGAAGGTGCTGTCGAAATCATAGACGCCGACGAGGCCCATGGTCAGGCGGCAGCCGGTGCCGGCATTGCCGAAATCGAGCGGGGCCTCAGGCGCCAGAAGGCCGCCATTGCCCACGCCGTTGATGATCCAGGTGTCGCCTTCCTTGCGGATCTTGGCGCCCATGGCCTGCATGGCCTTGCCGGTATTGATGACGTCCTCGCCCTCGAGCAGGCCGGTAATGCGGGTCTCGCCGCTGGCCAGGCCGCCGAACATGAAGGAGCGATGGGAGATCGACTTGTCGCCGGGAATGCGAACGGTTCCGGTGAGGCCGGAGGATTTGCGGGCGGTTGCGGGCCGGGCATTGGCGCCGTGCGACATGGGCGTCTTCCTTGATCGACAGAGGCTTCCCGGAAAGAGTGCCGGGGAGAACGCGGGCTTGCTATCACAAACGATTTAAACCGTCATCCTCCTCCCGGAAAACAATCGCCGCACGGCACCCGCCTGCCCTTCCCGGAGTCAGGTCCCAAAGTTAGGCTTTGACAGGATTGCGCAAGACGATTAAGGGGACCGGCTAATCATTTTACCGTTCAACGCGCCGGACAACCGGCCCCGCCGGAAACATTCGGCACTCAGAAGGCTTTGACTGTGGCAAAAGCGGAACTCGGAACCAAACGCATCGACCCGGAAACGGGCAAGAAGTTCTACGACCTCAATCGCGACCCGATCGTTTCCCCCTATACGGGCAAGTCCTATCCGCTGTCCTTCTTCGAAGAGACCTCTGCGGCTGCGGTTCTTGAGAAGGAAGAGGACGAGGACGCCAACGAAGTCGATACCGAGAACACCGAAGTCGAACTCGTTTCGCTCGAGGATGCCGACGACGATGCAGCCGGCGGCGACGATCTGCCCGATCTCGGCGACGACGATGTCGAAATCGATGGCGACGACGACGACACCTTCCTGGAGCAGGAAGAAGACGATGATGACGACATGACCGGCATCATTGGCGTCGGCGGCGACGACGACGAAGCGTAAGATTTTGATTTCCCGGCCGGTTTTAAAAAAAATCGGCCGGTTTTCATTTTTCGGCTTGCCATCCTTCCAGACGGGAAGTAATAAGCCGCCACACCGAACGGCAGCGCCGCTTCGGTTCCCGGAAACCGGCTCTGCCGGACCCGTTATGGGGCTATAGCTCAGCTGGGAGAGCGCTTGCATGGCATGCAAGAGGTCAGCGGTTCGATCCCGCTTAGCTCCACCAAACCTTCCTTAAGACAGACATAAACCAAACAGCGCTTCACGCACGTTTCCGCCTTCAGGGCTGTTCGCGCATGCCCGGCGTTGCCTCGCGCTGATCGGCGTCTTCCAGATCGGTCTTCACGATGAACGTGTCATTGTGCTGGCGGGCTGCTTCGCGCAGGGCGGCGAGGTTGGGAACGTCGTCGCCTTCGACTTCGCCCGCACCACCCTGGTCGATTTCGCGTTCGGCCTGATACCAATGGTCATCCGGCTTGCCGTCCGGCTGGCCTTGCTGCTGCCAGAGTTCGTGCGCGCGTTTCCGGATCTTGTCTTCGCGGTCGTCGGTCATGATGGGCTCCCTTCACGTTGCGATGAAAAACGGGCGGCGAGGCAGGATGTTCCCTTCCCGGCGCTCCGCTGGAACGACTTTGCTTGCGTCTTTCACGGGTCGCGAATAAGCATGGTCCGCCGGGCGTCTAGGGACCGACGCCAGCTTTGTCGGGGGACATCATGAGCTTTACGGAAACGACGACCACCTCCTGGTTTTCCAGATTGAAGGGGGCGCTGATCAAGATCGTGGTCGGCTTCATCCTTCTGATCGCCTGCATCTGGCTTCTCTTCTGGAACGAGGGCCGCTCGGTCAAAACCTACAGGTCGCTCGTCGAGGGCGCCGGCCTTGTCGTTTCGGTCGACAATGGCAGTGTCGATCCGGCGAACGAGGGCAAGCTGGTGCACATTTCCGGGCCGGTCAAGCCGGTCGGCGTGCCGGAGGACAACCAACTCGGCATTTCGGCGGAGGGTGCCGTCGGGCTCGATCGCGTGGTCGAGATGTACCAGTGGGTCGAGGAATCGAAGTCGGAGACGCGCAAGCAGCTCGGCGGCAGCGAGGAAACCGTCACCACCTATTCCTACCGCAAGGAATGGAACCACCGTGAGATCAGCTCGGGCAGCTTCCGCCAGTCGGGTCATGACAATCCGCAAAAGCCGATCGACGATGCGAGCTTCCCGGTCGATTCGGCCAATATCGGTGCCTTCAGCGTCGATGGCCGCACGGCGGCCAATCTTGGTGACGACCGGCCGATCCCGCTGACGGCCCTTGACGCCACCCGCGTCGGCGAGGCCGCTACGCTCGGCAAGCCGGTCTCGGCGCTTGGCGGTCAGGCCGTCTTCTCCTTCGATCCGCAGAACCCGCAAATCGGCGATATCAGGATTTCCTTCAAGCGGTCGGATCTGTCCGAAGCGAGCTTCGTCGGCGCGCAGCGCGGCACGGGGCTTACGCCCTACAAGACGACGAACGGACGCGAGCTTATCCTCAGCGAGGCCGGCATCCACGATGCGGCGGCGATGTTCGAGACCGCGCAGAGCGAAAACACGATCATCACCTGGGTGGTGCGCATCGGCGGGCTCGTCGGCATTTTCATCGGCTTCGCCTTCATCTTCTCTATCCTCGGCGTGATCGGCGATGTCGTTCCGTTCATCGGTTCCATCGTCAATTTCGGCACGTCGATCATCGCGCTGATCCTGACGCTGCTGATCGGCCCGACGGTGATCGCGATTGCCTGGATCGCCTATCGCCCGATCATCGCCATCGCGGTTCTCGTGATCGGCGTTGCGCTGGCGGCCGGCATCCTTTACCTGCGCAAGGGCAAGGCGGCTCCCGCACCGGTCACCACCGGCGCTTTGGGCAGGCAATAGCAGCGGCAGGATTGGGCGACGCGTGACTTTCTACATTTCGAAGATCTTCTGGCTCGTCGCCCAACCGCTCTCCTTCGCCTTCCTGCTCCTCGTCATCGGCCTCTTCGCCGGCCTGCTGAAATGGAGCCGCATTCGGACATGGGCGAGTGTTGCCGCCGCCCTCGTCCTCTTCATCACGCTCTTCACCTCGACCGGCGCCGTGCTGCTGCAACAGCTTGAGGACCGTTTTGCCCGTGCCGATCTGCCCGCGGGCGGACCGAGCTGCATCATCACGCTCGGCGGCGGCTTCGAATCGGAGATCGTCACCGCACGCGGCGGTTTCGAGATGACGCAGGCCGGTGACCGCTTCGTGGAAACGCTCCGGCTGGCACGGGATTTTCCGGCGGCGCGCATTCTCGTTTCGGGTGGTGATGGCTCGTTGAGCGGCGCCTATGAGGGAGATGCCGTCATTGCCGAGCGTTTCTTCTCCGCCTTCGGCATTCCCGCGGAGCGGCTGATCCGCGAGACGGAATCGCGTGACACCTTCGAGAATGCCGCCAATACGGAAACGCTTCTGGCATCAAACGGGCTGAAAGATTGTCTGCTGGTGACTTCGGCCTTCCATATGCCGCGCTCGATGGGCCTTTTCCGGAAGCTTGGTCTCACCGTCCTGCCCTGGCCGACGGATTACCGCACGACGGGCACGGCGAGCCTCAGTCTCGATTTCACCCAGCCCTCGGCCAACACGCAGTTGATGACGACGGCAGTTCGCGAATGGACGGGCTTGCTGTTTTATTATCTTGCGGGGCGCACGCAGGCGCTCTTCCCGCAATAGCCGCTTATTTCTTGGAAATCGTCTCGAAATCGGCGCCGCGCACGCGCACCGTCATCGTGCAATATTCGCTGTCGTCGCGCCCGCAGCTTGCGGCATTGGCCTTGAGCTCGAACACCATGTTGCCGAAGCGCTTCTTCATCGTATAGCCGTAGAGATCGGCATTGGCGGCGAGGAAATAACCGCCTTCCGCGACATGGATGTAGAACTGGTGCGGGCAGCCGACATCGCCGCAAAGGCCGCCGGGCACGCCATCGCAATTGACCGCGCCGAGATTGAAGATCGCATCGACCAGCGTGTCGTTGTTGAAGTCGATATTGTCGGCGAAGTCCTCACCATAGATCGCAGTCTTGCAGCGCGTGGCCACCTCGGCCTGCACCGTCGCCAGCGGATCCTGCACGATCTCGGCCGCATGGGCCGGAGCACCAGTCGAAAGCAGGCCGGCGGAAAGGAGTGCGAGGATTCTCATGCGGATGGCCATCTCTCAAACCTTTCCATGGCAGGCGATTCGGTCATTATGCGCTCGGGAGCGCACGACGTGATTCTGTCGCGCGCGACTTTACCGTTGCCAAGCTGTCGCGAGGCTTGGCCGGAGGGGGAGAGACGCGTGACGATCCTGGAACTGCTCGACTATACCGGCGTCGCGGTCTTTGCCGCCACCGGCGCGCTTTCGGCCTCGCGCAAACAGCTCGACATCATCGGTTTCCTGTTCTGGCGGCAGCGACCGGCATTGGCGGCGGCACGTTCCGCGACGTCATCCTCGGCGCGACGCCGGTCTTCTGGGTG
>CBFGOD010000203.1:0-7711 GCA_965650295.1 uncultured Shinella sp.
AACGACCACGTCAACATGAGCCAGTCGTCGAACGACACCTATCCGACGGCCATGCACATTGCCTGCGCCGAGCGCATCGTTCATGACCTGCTGCCGGCGCTCAAGCACCTGCACGCCGCCCTCGAAGCCAAGGTCAAAGCCTTCGACCACATCATCAAGATCGGCCGCACGCACACGCAGGACGCAACCCCGCTGACGCTCGGCCAGGAATTCTCCGGTTATGCCGCGCAGGTCGCTTCCTCGATCAAGCGCATCGAGATGACGCTTCCGGGCCTTTGCGAACTCGCGCAGGGCGGTACGGCCGTCGGCACGGGTCTCAACGCCCCGATCGGCTTTGCCGAAAAGGTCGCCGAGCACATCGCCTCGATCACCGGCATCGCCTTCAAGACCGCGCCGAACAAGTTCGAGGCGCTGGCCGCCCACGATTCCATGGTCTTCTCGCATGGCGCGATCAATTCGGCCGCCGCCGCGCTCTTCAAGATCGCCAACGACATCCGCTTCCTCGGCTCCGGCCCGCGCTCCGGTCTCGGCGAGCTGGCGCTGCCGGAAAACGAGCCCGGCTCGTCGATCATGCCCGGCAAGGTCAACCCGACCCAGTGCGAAGCCCTCACCCAGGTCTGCGCCCAGGTATTCGGCAACCATGCCTCGCTGACCTTCGCCGGCAGCCAGGGCCATTTCGAGCTCAATGTCTTCAACCCGCTGATGGCCTATAACTTCCTGCAGTCCGTCCAGCTTCTCTCGGATGCTGCGATTTCGTTCACCGACAATTGCGTCGTCGGCATCGAGGCCCGCGAAGACAATATCAAGGCGGCGCTCGACCGCTCGCTGATGCTCGTCACCGCGCTCGCCCCGAAGATCGGCTATGATAACGCCGCCAAGATCGCCAAGACCGCGCACAAGAACGGCACGACGCTGCGTGAGGAAGCCGTCGGCGGCGGTTACGTCACCAATGAGGAATTTGACGAAGTTGTACGCCCGGAGAAGATGATTATGCCGGGTTGAGGAAGGAATTTCTCATATTGACCCCGAAAAGGCCGTAAATCCCCGGATTTACGGCCTTTTTTCTTTGCTGCTTCAGGGGTGGAAAACACAATCGTTAATCCTTCGCAAAGTATTCACCCGGTATTTTACGGGATGGGAGTCAACGAATGAGCCAGGAGCAGCCGACATGAACACGGCAGTTGCGCAGAAGGTCCAGGTGCCCGATATCGCGGCCCAGGTAACCTACGCGATGCGCATAATGGGCGTGTCGCCCATCCCTCGGAATTACGAGCTTTTCTACGAGGCCTATATCGGCTCGAACCCCAAGCTGACGCGCGAACTCGCGGCACTCGGCAGCAAGGCCTCGCAGGAAGAACTCGATGAAATCGGCATGCAGTATTTCGGCCATCATCACGGCGTGCCCGCGATCGACGGCGCGCACAGCAAGATCGTCGGCGAACTGGAGGGCCTGCTGCGCCTCCTGAAGCAGGAGCAGACCTCGCTCGAAAGCTACAACAAACTGCTCGACGAAACCTTCGTGCGCATCAACAACAAGAGTTCGGCCAGCGTCGATATCATCAAGAGCGTCATCGGCGTCCTCACGGAAGCGACCGGCGACACCATCAACCAGGGCAAGGTGATGGTAGAGAATGTCGTGCAGAAGTCCGCCGAGATGGACAATGTGCGCAAGGAACTCGACGAGTACAAGCGCATCGCCAACACGGATTCGCTGACGCAGCTGTCCAACCGCCGCGCCTTCGACGACAAGCTCTCCTCCATCTACAATTCATCGTTGTCGCGCAATCTCACCGCCCTGATCATCGCCGATATCGATCACTTCAAGAAGATCAACGACACCTACGGCCATCCCGTCGGCGACAAGATCCTCGCCTCCATCGGCAGCCTCATCCGCGCCAATGTGCGCAAGGACATCCTGGTCGCCCGCACCGGCGGCGAGGAATTCGCGATGATCGTCGAAGGCAATACCGAGGAAGAGGCGATGGCGATCGCTGAGCGCATCCGCACCGCCCTCGAGCACACGCCCTTCAAGAATTCCAAGACCGGCGTCAATTACGGCCCGATCACCATCTCGCTCGGCTTCTGCATGGCGTCCTGGGCAGAAGGCCCCGGCGAACTCTATTCGAAGGCCGATATCGCCCTTTATTGCGCCAAGAACGGCGGCCGCAACCGCACGATGGCCTATGAGGACGGCATGAAGAAGGATTTTGCCAAGAGCTGGCTAATCTACCGCAAATAAGCCTCCAAGTATCCCTTTCGAAACGGCGCCTTCGGGCGCCGTTTTGCGTTTCAGGCGATTTTTGAAATCCGGCGGAACCGCGGCCACATCGGCGCGTTTTTGCGGCACAGGAGGATTTTGCCATGCAAACCGGATTTCTCGAAATCACCATGATCGCCGCCCTGATGCTGAGCAGCCTGGTCTGGATTCAGCCCTTCTGAGGGCCTGTTCCCGCCGGAACATCGTAAGATCAGTCAACGTCCTAGAACGTCCCCATGAGAACACGACGCCGGGCATCAACCGCACCGGCATTCCAGACAGGGACCAGGACAATGAACAAGTTCGCAATCGCTCTTATCGCAGGCCTTCTTTCCACCGCCGGCGCCGCTTTTGCCGCCGACAATGCTATCGACCCGATCGAGGTCGCCTCGCTCTCCTCGTCTTCGCAGAAGACGGGCTGGCTGCAAGTCCTCTCGGGCGGCAAGCCGATGAAGTCGGAAAAGAAGATCGCTGCCGTTTCCCGCGCGCCGATCGCCCGCGAACTCGTCGCTTTCACCGAAGACGTCGCCCCCGGCACGATCATCGTCGACAATTCCGAGCGCCGCCTCTACCACGTGCTCGGCTCCGGCCTGGCCATGAAATACGCCGTCAGCGTCGGCCGCGAAGGTTTCATCTGGACCGGCACGGAAAAAGTGACGCGCAAGACCGAATGGCCGACCTGGACGCCGCCGGAAGACATGCGCGCCCGCGAAGCCAAGAAGGGCAAGATCCTGCCGGTCTCGATGAAGGGCGGCCTCGACAACCCGCTCGGCTCGCGCGCCATCTATCTCGGCTCGACCATCTACCGCATTCACGGCACCAATCAGCCGTCCTCGCTCGGCAAGGCACAGTCGTCCGGCTGCATCCGCATGGCGAACGAAGACGTCGAACACCTCTATGCCCAGGTCACATCCGGCGTGACGGTCATCGTCCGCAACTGAGCAATCGGGCGCAAGACATCAGCGGCAGGCGGAAGCGTCTGCCGCTTTTGCGATGGCGACGAGTTCCGGACGGTATTCGAAATGCATGGTGTCGTAGTGATACCAGCGCCCGCCCCAGATGAAGCCGTAGCGCTCGAAAATCTCGACGATCTCGAGCGGATATTGGTTGGCGTATTTGGGCACCTTGCCCGGCTTTCCGCCCGACCAGATCCAGTAATCCGCAAACTTCGTGTTGAGATCGACCGCCGCGCCAAAACTGTGCACCGACATGTTCTTCGCGCCGGAAACCTTGCGCCAGTTGAACACACCGGCCGAGGGACTGAGATAGCGCTTCAGCTCGGGCTTTTCAGCAAGCGCATCCCGCACCTTCTCAAGTGCTGCCGCAGCGCCCTGCCGCTTCGTCACGCGCAACGTCTCGCCGAACCATTTGACGGGAACGAGATCGGCCCCGACTTCCTTTGCCGAAGCACCATAGAGCCGCATCATCAGGGCATCGCTGCGAATGCGGCCGGGATCGAAATTCACCTCCGGCTTCTTCTCGCAGGCGCCGAGCGGATAGATCTGCCGCAGGCTGTCCTCGACATCGCCGGAAGCAAGCGCCGCCTGGTGGTCTTTCGCCTTGCCATCGTCGATCTCGAGCGCCGGGCCGCCATCCTTGAACAGCAGCCTGTTGCCATCGACGCCGGAAAGGCTTTCCGGATAGGCCTCAACCAAGAGCTTGAGACGGGCCGCGAGATCGGGCTCCGCTGCGCGCGCCGCAGGCATCGCGAGGAAGACTGCGGCAATGCCGGCGAGAAGAGGCTTAGTCGACATTGATGTTGATATAGTCGCCATCCGCGCCGCGCCAGATCTCGACCTCGATGCGCACGTCACCCTGCAGCAGGCGGCGGGCGGCGCTGCGCTCGATGCGACCATGGCTGATCATGCGTTCGGCAAGTTCGCGGTTGCGGGCCGAGGCGAAGAAGCTGTCGGTATCGTCGCCGGGCTGGCTGACGCCGAAGCGATGCACGTTGGCGCGATCCTGACGGATGACCTGCCAGGGCTGCGTCAGGCGCTCATTGTTGGAATTGTAGAGATCGTCCTGGCCGATATAGGCGCCGTAGCTCTCGATCAGCTCGTCTGCCTTGGCAGCGCCCATGGAGGCCACCAGCATGCCGGCGAAAACCGCCGCAAAAAGTCCTGTCCGCATCTCATACTCCAAATTCGGCAAAAGCCATTCATAACCAGGAACAAGACGGTTCGGGAAGGTCGGATATTCGCCCGTCTACCACATGGTCTTTGCCGCGCGGCCCGGCCATTCCCGATCATAGGCTTGGCCGTCGAACCCCTTCTTGGCGGAGGCCAGCATCTGGCCGACGGTCGGCAGGCAGGCCGGATCGCGGAATTTTTCCGGGTTCCAGAGGTCGGCGCGCAGCACGGCGCGGGCGCATTGCGAATAGACTTCCTCGATGGTGATGACGACGACCGAACGCGGATGTTTTCCATCCATGACGAAACGCTGCGTGATCGCCTCGTCGATGCGCAGCACCGCGCGACCGTTAAGGCGCATCGTGGTGTTGGAGCCGGGAATTAGGAACATCAGCGCGACGCGCGGGTCACGCACGATGTTGGAAAGCGAATCGATACGGTTGTTGCCGCGCCAGTCCGGCAGCATCAGCGTGCGCTCGTCCTCGATATGGATGACCGCGCCGGCATCGCCGCGCGGGGAGCAATCCAGCCCCTCCGGCCCCGATGTCGCCAGCGCCATGAAAGGCGAGGCTTCGATCATGGTCCGGTATTCCGGCAGCAGATAATCCGTCACCTTGATGAACGAGGCTTCGCCCGGCGTGCCGTAAAGTGCGTTCAACTGTTCGACCGATGTGACCACCGTCATGCTGCTCTCCTGTGCTTAACGCCTTTGCGGCGCATCGCACCCTTGCATGACAGGCGCGTGACGAAAAGCGTTCAGGCGGCCATACGCTGCCCGTCCTCCGCGAAAAAGCCGACGATCCGGTCGATGACGGGCTCGGCGGAGACGATGCGGCGATGGCCGAAGCCGTTGGCCCATTCGAGCGTCACATTGGGGCCTGAAGCCGCATAGCGCCGGGCATGATGGGCCGGCACTTCCTTGTCGTCCTCGGCATGGAGAACGAGCATCGGCGTGCTGAGCCGCCCTGCCCCGCTGGCCGCATCGAAAGCCGAAAGCGGCGCACCGGCAATGCGCTCGACATGGTCTTCGAGCGCCACCTGCGTTCTGGGGCCGAGCTTCAGGTAACGCCCGAGATCCTTGAACAGCCAGGCCATCTCGCTCGGCGAGCCGATGGTGACGAGCCGGCGCGGCCGATGCGCGGGCACCGAGGGCACGAGGCCGCTTGCCGCGCAGGCCAGCGATGCGCCGCCGAAGGAATGGCCGCAGAAATAATCGAAGCCGCCAAAACGCTGCCAGGCCGCATCGATGGCGCGCACAGCCATCGGCAGCGTCAGCGTGCGCCCGCGCGAAGAGCCATGGCCCGGCAAGTCGAGCGCCACGACTTCATGGCCCGCGGCCACCAGTCCCTCCGTCAAGGCCGAGAGATAGGCCGCGCGCGAGCCCCAGCCGTGCACGACCAGAACGCGGCCGGCGAAGTGTTCACAGGGACGCGCCGCGAAACGATGGGCAACAGCGGTGCCGCCGACAAAATCCAGCGTCACGCGCTGCGCCTGGCGCATCCAGCCTTCGGAGCGCGCGAAAAGCTCCTTCTCCTTGGCCGTGCGCGGGCGGCGGCCCGGCGTGGTCGCAAAGAGGCGGAACGCGGCCCGGCCGGCCGCATGGGGAGAAACCGCAGCGACGCCTGACAGCGCGAGGCGGATGACCTTCAAGCCAAAGGATGCCATAGTGGGAATCCATCAAAAATGTTCAATGCTGAACAATAAAGTACAACGATGAACAAAAATCAAGCCTTCCCCTGGGACCATCCGCGCTTTCGCAGCTGGATCGGGGTGGCGCGCGCCTGCCAGCTGATGCAGCAGGCGGTGACGCGGGCGATTGCCGAACTCGGCATCAAGCCGCCGCATCTCGACATTCTCGTCAATCTCTACCGTTTCCAGGGCATTTCCCAGCAGGAGCTGGCGCGCAAGCTGCTCGTCGGCCGCTCGAACATGAGCATGCTCCTGCCCCAGCTAGAAAAGCGCGGCCTGATCGAGCGCAATCCCGACGCCAAGGACAAGCGCGTACTGCGCCTGTCGCTGACCCCGCACGGCCGGGCGCTGACGGAACAGGCCATGGCCATCCAGACCGGCCTCATCGAGCGCATCATGTCGCAGACGCCGGAAGACCGCTGCCTTCAGGTGGCAGACGCGATGGAAGACATCATCCGCATTCTCCAGACGCTGGAGACGGCGGACGACGAGGAGGATGCCTAGGCCTTGGCGACGGCATCCGCCCGCGTCGATTTCAGCGACACGAACTCCCAGAGCGCCACGCCGAACAGCACGGCGGCGGCTGCCATGAAGAGCTGGTAGGGTTCAACGAACGGCACCAGTGCCGACAACGCGAGCAATGCGGCGATACCGACGATATGCGACAGCGGCGAGCGGCCGCGGATCGCCGCCTTGAACCAGATATTGCCCAGCAGGAAGACAATCGGCCCGCCGAGAATGGCGCTCGCCGTCTTGGCATCCACATGACCGTGCGGATGGGCAAGCGCGAATTCCTCCGCCACCGCCGACAGGATGATGCCGGCGACGATCGGGATATGCGCATAGGTGAAGGCCATGCGGGCAATGCGGCCGGGGGTCGCCGAATGCTCGATGAGATGCGCCGCCTCGCCATGACCGAAGCGGAAATAGATCCACCACATGGTGGCGGTCGACAGGAAGGCCGTCATCAGCATGAAGATGGTGAAGCCGTCGAGCAGCTCCATGCCGGCAACCGTGCGGCCGGTGACGAGGATCGTCTCGCCCAGGCAGATGATGACGAAGAGCGCGCAGCGTTCCGCCATGTGCTCGCCCGAGACCTGCCAGTCGCTGACGGTGGAACGACCAAGCCCGGGCACGGCGAAGCCGAGCGCCGGCGACATATAGTCGATGACGAGCGCGACGATCCACAGCGCCAGCCGCGCCTCGTGCTCGACAAAGCCGCCGGCCAGCCAGAAAACACCCGAGAACACCGCCCAGGCGGTGATGCGGGTGAAGTTGCGGCTGTTTTCCGGCCAGTCGCGGCGCATGACATAGGCAGTATAGGCCGAACGGCCGACCTGCATGGCCACGAAGGTGAGCGCGAAGAGCAGTCCGCCTGTATCGAAAGCCGTCGGAATGGCGATGGAGAGCATCAAACCCAGGAACATCAGCACGAAGAGCAGCAGGCGCACCGGCGCCTTGTCCGGATCGAGCCAGTTCGTCACCCAGGTCGTGTCGATCCACACCCACCAGATTGCAAGCGTCAGCATCGCCGCCTCGACGAGGCCGAGCGGCGAATAGTGGGCGGCGAGCGAATGCGAGAGCTGGATGATCGTCAGGACGAAGATGAGATCGAAGAAAAGCTCTGCAAACGCCA
>CBFGOD010000204.1:0-7704 GCA_965650295.1 uncultured Shinella sp.
ATTCTCAATGGAAATTATGCGCCTAACCGGCTCAGTTCTGCGCGGAAACCAACACTCGATCGATAGACCGCAACTTTTCGACCGCATCATCTTTACTGAATTCGCGCTTCAACGGTTCTTTGCAGGCGAAATCAATCAGCGCAACCTTGAGTTGCTGAGCGGCGGCAACGATAGCCGCCGCCCATGACCCGCGCTGATCAGAGCGCGCGAACGTTTTCCGCTTTCGACTTGCCGGTCTTGCGGTCCTGACCGAGGTCATAGCTGACCGTCGAGCCGTCGCGCAGCGGGCCACCCGACAGCACGCCCGATACATGGACAAACACATCTTGGCCGCCGTCGTCGGGCGTGATGAAACCAAAGCCTTTGTCCTGATCGAAAAATTTTACGGTCCCCGTCGCCATGAATATCCTCGTGAGCTGAGTGGCATTGCGCCGACGGCGAACATATTCGCCACGCGTAGCACTCGCAACTAGATACCCGCACCCCAGAGGGAACAACAATCCTTTGCCCTGGTTTTCGTTATCACGCGGCGGACCTTCTGATGGACGTCGGCAACGAGATACGGACCGAGGTCGTTGATTATCGGCAGGCTGCGACCCAGCCTGTAACTTCGCCATGACCCACGCTCAGCCAAAGATCAATTTTTCGAAGCACTTATGCCGTCTTAGGCGGGGCAGCGCCAAATAAAAACCGGGTGAAATCCGGCTGATATTGAACCGTTCAAAGATCTAAAGGCCGTGAACGAGCCGCAAGGCGTCCAAAGACGATGTTCCGGCAGAAAGCGAGGATGACACAGCTGACAGCGGCGGCCCCTGCGATAACAAGCACACAGATTTCCTCGCGAGCGGGGTAGAGCCACTGCGTACGACGGAAGAGTATCTCTTTCTGAAGCTCGTGTTTCATTCCTGCATCTTAGGGTAGCTGGGTAGCGTCGCAACCACGTGCCGCGCACGTTGTTAAGAGATTTCAGTCGTTGCGCCTGTTTGGGGCACATCGCAGATTTGGCCGGCCCGCTTTCCAGAGAGCGATAGGGACCTCTGTGAAATGAACCGGTGCTTGTGCACTGAACGCTCGCCGTAACGCGAGGACGCGCATAGACGTGCAGGATGGGAGAAGACGAGGTGCACGATGAGAATTGAACATGGCACATATTTCTGTGACGCGATCGAAGCGAGGTTCACGGGCGACTCATTGTGGATTACTACGACGTCGACGATGACTACCCGGCGTACCACTGACGATATGAATCGAATACAAGGCTGGTGGGTTTCGGCATGTAAATTTTTAGACGCCGGTTGAGACCCTCCCCGACAGTGACCGCTCAATCCTCTTCAATCGAACGGAAGGCGCTACAAAAACCGCTCCGACGCTCCGGTGTCTGATGGCAGCATAACGCTGATTATCACTTGCTCCACGTCCTTCATCACGTAGGGTTTTGATAATGTGGGAACGTTGGCGAACTCGGAATCTAGGCCAATGCGGCCATAGCCAGTCGCGAAAGCGAAGGGTAGGCGGCGTTCGCGTAATATCTCGGCAATTGGGTAGCTCGGCTTACCATCGAGGTTCACGTCGAGAATTGCCATGTCGAATTCCCCGGTTCGTGCAATGTCGCACCCATGGGGCAGCCGCGAGGCGACAGCATGGACCTCATGACCGAGATCCAGCAATATATCCTCCATCATCATCGCAACAAGTGCTTCGTCCTCGACCACAAAGATGCGCAGCTTCTTGATAATCGCGTTCATGTCTGCCGGTGCCATGTCACTGATACCTTAATCCAGGGGCGCATTCAGGCTAAAGACGACCCCAGAGGGAGGGAAAGAGAGCGCCACCTGCGCATCCAGTTCGCGTGCCAGACCCTGCTCGAGAAGGCGCGTACCGAACCCCCGTTGTTGCGGCGTCGATACGGGAGGGCCGCCAGACTCTTCCCACGCTAGCCGGAGCCTGCGAGTATTTGCTCCTTCGATACTCCACCGAACCGCAATCACGCCGGCGTCAACGGACAAGGCGCCGTGCTTTGCAGCATTGGTCGCAAGTTCGTGGATCGCTATCGACAAGGAAAGGGCAAGCTTCGGCTTCAGCAAGCAATACGGTCCGGAAATCTGAAGGCTGCCCTCAGGATCTGCACAAACCGCGTGCAGGGTTTGCCGCAAGATCTCGTGGATATCGGCACCCTCCCAGCTTTCTCGTGTGAGAAGGTCGTGCGTTCGAGCCAGCGCAACGAGGCGGGTCTCGAAGTGCTTGACCGCCTGATTTTCCCGCTCACCGCGGAACGTCTGAGAGGCTAGCGACTGCACGGTGGCCAGGGTATTTTTGACCCTATGGTTCAATTCGTTGATGAGCAGCAGGCGACGACGCTCTTCCCGGCGCTTTTCCGTGATATCGCGGGCGATTTTCGATGCGCCGGTAATCTCGCCTTTGCTGTTCTTCAAAGGCGAAACAGTCAAGGAAACATCGATCAGGCGCCCGTCCTTCCGCTTGCGCACGGTTTCATAGTGCTCGATGTGCTCGCCCCGGCAGATGCGGGCGAGGATTTGCGGCTCCTCGTCTTGCCGTTCTGGTGGGATGAGGATCGTGATCGACTTACCGATCACGTCGGCCTTGTCGTATCCGAAGACCCGCTCGGCACCATTGTTCCAGGTCTGGATGACACCATGGACATCCTTGCTGACGATAGCGTCGTCCGAAAAGGTGACGATTGCAGCCAGCCGTTCTGCATATTCCTCGGCCTTTTTCCGATCGGAAATATCGACCAGCATGTTTATGGCGCCGATCAGCTTGCCCTCGCTGTCGTGCAATGGAGTGGGATAAGGTATGAACGGGACGCGTGTCCCGTCGGGACGTTCGGCAATCGCTTCTTCTCCACGGATCGCCCGGTTTTCCTTGATGGCGATTGCCATCGGGCACTGGTCGTGCGGCAAGAAGCTACCATCCGTCCGATAGAGCCGCCACGTGACGCACCATTCATCGCCGAGCGTCGGTACACGCCCGGCCATTTCCACGGCCGCCTTGTTGAAGAAGGTGATCCGGCCCTGAGCGTCCGTGGTGTAAACGGCGGCCGGCAGGGCTTCGAGCAGATCGCCGAGGTTCCTTTCGTTCTCGCGGATCTGATCTTCCAGGCGCTTGGCGTCGGTAGTATCGATCAGAACGCGGACGCCATAGCGAAATTTTCCCTCGGAATCGCGCACTGATGAGCTGTGCACATCCAGATAGACAGATGTGCCATCCGGTTTCATTGCTCGCTTACGCAAGACGTACCCTTCAATCTCGCCAGCGACCTGCCGGGCATAGGAGGCGCAGTCCTCTTCTTTGTTGCTGGGATGGGTATAGTCGAGGAATGTCATGTTCCGCAGCTCTTCTTCCGAACGCCCGAGCATCCGACATAGCGCCGCGTTCACGCGCAAAAGGCGCCCGTTTGCATCCGCTTCCGCGATGCCGATGATGGCCGCCTGATAGGTAGCAGCGAGCCGCTCGTCGCTTTCGCGTCGTGCGCGTTCCGCCTCGTGGACATCGGTCATATCAGTCGTGAAGCAGCGGGTATTCTTGAACCTCCCGTCCTCAAAACGGCCGTTTGACGTGATCTGTACATGTTTGATCCGGCCGTCCTTCGCGCGCAGTCTCGCGGGATAGCGACGAAGGTGTTCTCCGCACCGCAGCTTGCCAAGTATGTCGGCTATCGCCCCGTCGTCTGCATGAAACTCGGAGATATGCCTCCCGACATAATCTTCATTGGCATAGCCAAGCAGATCGAGTTCCGCCTTATTCGCCCTCAGTATGATGCCGTGTTCACTCACGATGTGGAGCCCGACAGCGGCATTGTCGAAGAAATCCTCGAGATCGGCGGCGTTCCGGCGTGCCTCGCGCTCAAGAGCTTTCTGCGCAGAAAGGTCCTGGAAGCAGCTGATCGCGCCCTCTATCTGACCCTCTCGATTGCGCAGCGGGCGGACATTTACAAGCGCGCAAAAGCGCAATCCATCCGGCCGCTCGATCACTACCTCGCGGTTCCTCGTTGCCTTGCCGGAGCGCACCGCTTCGGCCATCGGGCTATCGTCTCGTGCAAGTTCACTGCCGTCGCGGTGAAAAAGCCGATAAGAGCCACAGAATCGGTCGTTCTGAGGGCATGGCTGCCTGCCCCACAATTCCGCTGCTTCGGCGTTGTATGCGACCAGCCGGCCATTTCTGTCACATAAACAGGCCGCCCCCGGGACCGCATTGAGAACTGCGGAGCCCCCCGCGAGTAGAGCGTCATATTCGCTCGGCTGTACCGTCGCGTCGCGCTCTTCGGCCGCGTTTGCCATAAGACTCTCCAAAGCCACCCCTGTGCCTGCACAACATGTTCCAGTCCTGTGCGGCTGAGGTGGAATGCAAGACCAGCGCCTATAACACGCGTAGCGGCCGTCGGTTCCCGGAGCGGTGGCTTTTTTAGGGTGAAATGCGTAACTTATCTCATGAACGGCTGGATCGGTCGAATCTGCCAAAGTAGTGCTAAGCTGTATCCTGCTCCGCAATTGGTACAAACATGCCGAGCTTCACGTCCCTCAGCACGACATTCGTGTGCATGCACTTGATCTGAGGGCTTTCTGACATCAGGTTGGCGGCGATCTCGTCGTATTGGCTGACGTCTCTCGCCGTGAGGATTGCGATGAGGTCCACGGCGCCGGTGACGTAATAAACCTGCTGAACATGCTCCTGCTTTGCAAGCCATGCGCGAAACCGTCACAGCGCATCGTAATTCTCGCGCTCGATCTCCATTCCGGCGATGAAGGTTCTTGGGTTGCCGGCGACCCCGTCGGTCGACCAATGCGATCTCGGCAGTAATGATGCCTGTGTCGCGCATGCGCTTCAGCCGGCGTTGGACTGCGGAGGCGGACAGGCCCACATGATCGCCGCGAAGCGCGGCATGTATTCCTGCAGGATGGCGCTGTCGGCCCGCCCACCCTCGAGCGCCTGCGGGATTTTCGCCGCATCGACGCCGGCATCGAGCGCAAGCTGCGTGGCCTCCGCGACCGTAAGGAAGCCAAGGCCACATAGCACCTGGTTGATCAACTTCGTCGTCTGCCCCGCGCCGACCAAGGTTCCTAAGGTATATTCCACCTCTGCATCTCCTCGGCTATCTTACTTCAAGGGTTGCCTTTTGCTGTGGCGTCAATGTGCGGAGCGGGGCACCGCGCAGAAGTAGGTATAGTTTCGCCGTCTCCTCCAACTCTTCCATTGCATATTGCGCGTCGCTCAACGTCTTTCCGGCGACGACTGGGCCATGATTGGCGAGCAGCACGGCGTGGCTCTTTTCCGCCTTGCCGGCCACCGCGTCGGCAAGGGCAGCGTCGCCGGGCGGATAGTAGGGTACTAGCGGCAACCTGCCGACCCGCATGACATAATAGGCGGTGAGCGGGGGTAGCGCGTCTTCCGGATCGACATCCGCCAGGATGCTGACGGCGACGGAATGGGTCGAATGCAAATGCACGACGGCAGCACTCTGCGGCCGCTTGCAGTACATGCATCGATGCAGGAAGGCTTCCTTGGTCGGTTCATCGCCCCCGTTGTGCACGCCATCGGCCGAAAAGCGCGACAGCCTCGCCGGCTCGAGGGTGCCGAGCGATGCATTGGTGGGCGTCATCAGCATCTCGCCGGTCGAAAGGCGCACGCTGATGTTGCCGGTCGAGCCGAAGGTCAGCCCCCGGTCGAACAGCGACTTGCCGATCGCGGCAATGGCGTCGCGCATCCTGGTTTCTTCGGAAAGAACAGCGGTCATGTCAGGAGATCCCATGCCTTGACGAAGAAGTCGTCAGCGCCAAAATTGCCGGATTTAAGCGCAAGCGCCAGCGGCGTCCGGCGACCGAGGCTCGCGGTCCAGGGGACGCCGGGATCGATCTCCGGGCCGATCGTCAGGGCCGTGACGTCAAGGGCATTGACGACCGCGCCGGACGTTTCGCCCCCCGCGATCACGAAACGGCAGAAGCCGGCCTCTGTCAGGCGGATGGCAACGTCGGCGAGAAACTGCTCCACCAGCTTGCCGGCCGCATCCCGGCCGAGTGCTGCTTGTGCCCTGCCCACCTCGGCGGGGTCGTCGCTCGAGTAGACGAGCGGTGTGGCGTGCCCGCCGCCGATCGCCCCCCGGGCGCCGGCCTCCGCCGGCGTGCTGCCGGCGGCGACAGCGAGAGGATCGACCTTGAGCGCCGGAATACCGGCGGCAAGGGCCGCAGCGATCTGCCGCCGCGTCGCGGTCGAACAGGAGCCGGCGATGATCGCACAGCGTCCTTCGGGGGCCGGAAAGGGCGCGTTGTTCGTCTCAGGTGCAGAGAAGCCGAAATTGGCGGGCAGACCGATCGCCACGCCCGAACCGCCGGTGACGAGCTTCAGCCCGGCGGCCGCCGCGCCGATGGATCGCAGCTGATCGTCGGCAACGGCATCGACGATCAGCATGCGCCGGCCCTGCCGTTCGGCGGCGTCGAATGCCGCCCTGATCGCCTTCGCGCCCCGGTCGACCGTCTCGTAGCCGACAAGGCCGACCGGCAGCGCCGTCTGCTTCTGCAAGACGGCCACGAGATTGGCGTCGCGCATCGGGGTCAACGGATGGTCCTTCATCGGACTGTCGGAGAGCAGCAGGTCGCCCACAAAGAGATGGCCGCGATAGACGGTCCGGCCATTCGCCGGAAAGGCAGGGCATGCAATGGTGACCGCTGCGCGGGTGAGGTGGAGCAGAGCCTCTGCGACCGGGCCGATATTGCCCTCGTCGGTCGAATCGAAGGTCGAGCAGTACTTGAAGAAGAGTTGCCGCGCGCCCGCATCGATGAGCCTGCGAGCGGCGGCCAGCGACTGGGCGACGGCCTCCAGCCTGGGGATCGTCCGGGATTTCAGCGCCACGACGACCGCATCCGCCCCGCCGAGGTCGAACCCGTCCTCCGGCACGCCGATCACCTGCACCACGCGCATGCCGGCGCGCGACAGCGTCAGGCAGAGGTCTGTCGCGCCGGTCAGGTCGTCGGCGATTGCGCCTATATGCATGTCGTCCTCTCTTCCTTTCAGGAGACTGGCCCCTCAGGCCGTCGCGCCTTCGAGAATCTCGTATCCCGTGTCGATGATCTGCGTTTCCGGCGGCCGCTTCGGCGCGGCGATGATCCGCTCGGCGGCGATGCGGCCGATCGAGAAACGGTCGGAACGCACCGTCGACAGCGGCCGCGGGATTGCCTGGCCGATGTCGAGCCCGTTGAAGCCGAAGAGCGCGAGCTTGTCCTTCACGGCGATGCCGGCCGAGACGCAGTGGAAATAGCCACCGACAGCCATGTCGTCGTTGACGAAGACCGCGACGTCGATATCCGGAGTTTTAGCGAGAAGTCTTGCGAGCATGTCCGTGCCGGCCCTGACGGAACTCGGGCCGGCCACATGCACCTCGCCGGCAAGCGACAGGCCGGCCTCGGCAAGGGCTTCGACCAGGCCGTCGTAGCGGAACCGGGCGCGCCGGTCGGCGTCCCAGTCGTGGCCGACATAGCCGAAACGGCGGTAGCCGCTGGCGATGAGATGCCGGCCGCTATCGTAACCCGCCTGCCGATGCGAGAAGCCGACGGCGAGATCGACGGGATCGCCGTCGGTGTCCATCAACTCGGCAACGCGCACGCCGCTTTCGGACAGCAGCCGGCGCGTCGTGTCCGTATGGTCCGAGCCAGCGGTGATGATCGCCATCGCTGCCTTCACAGCACAGGCGCT
>CBFGOD010000205.1:0-7665 GCA_965650295.1 uncultured Shinella sp.
CTGGTTCTCCGGCACCCTGGTCGACGAGGAGCTCGCGGCCAACAAGGACCGTATCCAGCCGATGATCGAGCTGTTCAAGGCCGTCAATGCGCCCTGCATCGTCTATGGCGAAGTCGGACGCTCCATTCAGGGCGACCGTTCCAAGCCGCTCGCCACCAAGCCGCGTCTTTCCGACGACGAGATGAAGGCCTATGGCCGCAAGCTCACCGCTTTTGGTGAGTGGTGCGCCGAACAGGGCATGCCGCTGTCCTACCACCACCACATGGCCGCGGTGGTCGAGACCGAGCCGGAACTCGATGCGTTCATGAAGAATTCGGGCGAAGGCATTCCGCTGCTGCTCGATGCCGGCCATCTCGCCTTTGCCGGCGGTGATGTGCTGCGTGCCATCGACAACCATCATGCCCGCATCAACCATGTGCATGTGAAGGATATCCGCCGGTCGGTCGTGGATGGTCTCGACCGCACGAAGCAATCCTTCCTCGACGCGGTGGCGCTCGGCGCCTTCACCGTGCAGGGTGACGGCTCGCTGGATTTCGGTGCGATCGTCAAGCGCTTTGCCGACTACGGTTACGAAGGCTGGTTCGTCGTGGAAGCCGAGCAGGACCCGCGCAACGCCCCGCCGGCCAAGATGGCCGAGGTCGGCTATGCCGAACTGATGCGCGTGATGACCGCAGCCGGCTATACTGTCGAAACGGAAGGCTTCCCTAAGGGATAAGCCTCACCCGCCCGCCTGAAGGAAAGGACCAAGCCCATGCCCAACCTGCTCGTGAAACCGAACGGCGCCCACGGCCGCGTCAGCCATGTGACGCCTGAAAGCGCCGGCTGGACCTATGTCGGCTTCGACGTGCACCGCATGAAGCCCGGCGAGATCGTCGCGGCGGAAACGGGAAGCCGGGAAGTCTGCCTCGTGTGGATTTCCGGCAAGGGCAAGGCCACGGCCTCGGGCCAGGATTTCGGCGTGCTCGGCGAGCGCATGAGCCCGTTCGAGGGCGCGCCGCATGCGCTTTATATCCCCGTTGATTCCAACTGGTCGGTGACGGCGGAGACGGATCTGGAACTCGCCGTCTGCTCGGCACCGGGCGGCGGCGATTACAAGGCCAAGGCCATTCCGCCCGGCACGCATCCTGAGCTTCACCGCGGCAGGGGCTCGAATGTCCGCCATGTGCACAACATCATGCCGGAAGACGACAACTCGGCCCATTCGCTGCTCGTCGTGGAAGTGATCACCCCGAACGGCAACACCTCGTCCTATCCCTCGCACAAACACGACCGGGATGACCTGCCGAACGAAAGTTTCCTCGAGGAGACCTACTACCATCGCCTCAACCCGCCGCAGGGCTTTGCCTTCCAGCGGGTCTATACGGACGACCGCTCGCTGGACGAGGCCATGGCGGTGGAGAATGGCGACGTGACGCTGGTGCCCAAGGGGTATCACCCCTGCGCCACCATCCACGGTTATGACCTCTATTACCTGAACGTCATGGCCGGTCCGAAGCGGGTGTGGAAGTTCCACAACGCCAAGGAGCATGAGTGGCTGCTGGGGTGAGCATGCATCCCATTCGGCAAGCCGTCGGCTTGCTTGTAGATAAGCACAACTTCCTCCGTCGTCATCCTCGGGCTTGACCCGAGGATCCACGCCACACGTGAGGCGAGTGCGGATGGATGGATCCTCGGGTCGAGCCCGAGGATGACGGAGGAGATGTTTGCGGGCGACATATCGGAGTTGGTTGCTTCGCAAGACGGTGGACATCATGTGAGCATGAATGGGCTGGCCTCTGCTCTGGCTCTAACCCCGTTCTAGCTCTACGCTACCGCTTCCACCGCCGCGTCAGCCCCCATTCCTTCGCAATCTCAATCGTCGAGGAAAATCCCACCTCCAGCATGAACGGCTCGGTGGAGATGGCGTAGCCGCCGCCCTCGCCCGGCAGTACCGGCGTGCCGTGGCCCATGCCGTCGATCTCGTGGAAGGTGACGAGCGGCTTACCGTCCTTATCCGGCCAGATGCGGGTGCGCCGACCTTTCAGCTTTTTTTCGACGAAGGCATCCTTCAGCAGGCGGTAAAGATCGCGCCATTGTTCCACCAGGGCCTCGCCGTTGGACAGGGCAACGGTCGCATCGGCGGTGCCGTGCCAGATGGAGATTGTGGGTTTTCGCGCGATACGCGGGGAAACGTCGCGTACGAGATCAGACCATTCGCGGGGCGTGCGCTCCGGTGCGGCGGCCATAGCGTCAAAGGCACGGGTGGCGTCACGGGCCGCGCCGAAGGGCAGGCCGGCGATGATGGCGCCGCCGGCGAAAAGTGCGGGGTAATTGGCGAGCATCGCGGCGGTCATGGCGCCGCCGGCCGAGAGGCCGGTGATATAGATGCGTTCGGCGTCGCTTCCCGCCTGCCCGGCGGCATGCGCCACCATCTGGCGGATCGACATCGTCTCGCCGCGGTCGCGCGTCACCTCGCTCGGACGAAACCAGGTGAAGCAGAGCCGCGGATTGTTCGCCTCGCGCTGCTGGGCATAGACGACGGCAAAGCCGCGCTCCTCGGCAAGCGACGCCCAGCCGGCTCCGCGATCGTAACCGGCGGCATCCTGCTGGCAGCCGTGCAGCACCAGAACAAGCGGTCGCCCGGCGGGCAGGCCTTCGGGAATATGCATGAACATGCGCAGACAGCCCGGATTGCTGCCGAAATCGGTGATCTCGACCAAAGGCGAACCCTCGGCGGCGCGACGCCGCGCGGCAGGGGCCTTGCGCTCGGTGTTGCGATGGAACGGCCAGAACAGGTCTCCCAGCCGTGTTTCGGCCGGCACCAAACGCTCGACCGACCGCTTGAAGCGATCGCGCATGCTTGGCCTCTCTTTCGTGGAATTGCTCATCGTCAGATTACTTGCTCACCGGGAACGGCAGGATCAAGGCAAAGGCGGCAAAATGCGGGGGATGGCTCATTCTGCGGATTCATGAGGGCATTCATAAATAGCCAAAGTGTCGGCCCGCCCATTTCGTTCCCGCCCTTTCGGAGAGAACCAAGCTGATGTAGCACTTCTGCAACGACAGAACCGCGACAGGAGGATCCCCATGAGCGAGCACCACAGCGCCACCCCGGAACAGGCGCGCGCCAAGATGGCACCTTTCGACTGGGCCGATCCCTTCCTGCTCGAAGACCAGCTGACCGACGAAGAGCGCATGATCCGCGATACGGCCCGCGCCTATTGCCAGGACAAGCTCGCCTCGCGCGTCACCGAAGCCAACCGCCACGAAATCTTCCACCGCGAAATCATGAGCGAGATGGGCGAACTCGGCCTGCTCGGCCCGACCGTGCCGGAAGAATACGGCGGCGTGGGCGCCAACTATGTCTCCTATGGCCTCGTCGCCCGCGAAGTCGAGCGCGTCGATTCCGGCTACCGCTCGGCCATGTCCGTGCAGTCGTCGCTCGTCATGCACCCGATCTTCGCCTATGGCACGGAAGAGACCCGCAAGAAGTACCTGCCCAAGCTCGCCTCCGGCGAATGGGTCGGCTGCTTCGGCCTGACCGAACCGGACCATGGTTCGGACCCCTCCTCGATGATCACCCGCGCCAAGAAAGTCGATGGCGGCTACCTGATCTCGGGCGCCAAGAACTGGATCACCAACTCGCCAATCGCCGATGTCGCTGTCGTCTGGGCCAAGTCCGACTCGCATGACAACAAAATCAAGGGCTTCGTGCTGGAACGCGGCATGAAGGGTTTCGAGACGCCGAAGATCGAGGGCAAGTTCTCGCTGCGCGCCTCCGTCACCGGCATGATCATGATGCAGGACGTCTTCGTTCCCGATGAAAACCTGCTGCCGGAAGTCGCCGGCCTTGCCGGTCCGTTCGGCTGCCTCAACCGTGCCCGTTACGGTATCGCCTGGGGCGCCATGGGGGCCGCCGAATTCTGCTGGCACGCTGCGCGCCAGTATACGCTGGATCGCAAGCAGTTCGGCAAGCCGCTCGCCGCCACCCAGCTCATCCAGAAGAAGCTCGCCGACATGGAGACCGAAATCGCGCTCGGCCTGCAGGGCGCGCTGCGCCTCGGCCGCCTGTTCGACGAACACCGCGCACCGGCCGAACTCATCTCGCTGATGAAGCGCAACAATTGCGGCAAGGCGCTCGACATCGCCCGCGTCTCGCGTGACATGCACGGCGGCAACGGCGTTTCGGACGAATACGGCGTCATCCGCCACGTCATGAACCTTGAAGCCGTCAACACCTACGAAGGCACGCACGACATCCATGCGCTCATCCTCGGCCGCGCACAGACGGGCCTTCAGGCGTTCCAATAAAAGGCCGGGCCTTTCCGCTGCCGGTAGCCCCACCCACCAACGTCATCCTCGGCCTTGAGCCGAGGATCCACACATCCGCACCGCCTTGCTTGCGGCATGGATGCTCGGGTCAAGCCCGAGCATGACGGAGGAGAGGTTCGAAGCACGATCAAACATCCAGCGGCCGCTCGTTAAAACACGAGCGGCCGTGTTCACGTTTTATCCATCCCGTTTCGATACAGTCCAAATCCGGAAACAGAAGCGGAGGGCGCCATGCCCCTCGACCACATGCACGAGCAGCTTCACCTGCGTCACCCCAAACGCAGTTTCGTCCAGTATCGCCTCGACAAACCCGGCTTCATCACACCGATCGGCCACCATCTCAGCACGGCGATGCGCTACACCTGCCTCATCCGCAGCATTTCCAGCGCGGGCGCGGTGCTGTCGATAAACAAGACGCTGACTTTGCCGGAGAATTTCTATCTGGAGATCCACGGCATCCGCGACGAGATCCCCTGCACGGAATTCAAGCGTGACGGCGAGGAGCTCGTGGTGCGCTTCAACATGTTCCTCGACGTCGATTTCCTGAACATGGTGCTCGGCCGCCAGGGCGAAACGCACGATGCGTGACTGTCCCATTGTGGAAAAGCGCAGGCCGCTAAACTTTTAAATATTTGTTTTAACGAAACAAAACACTCGACTGCGAAACTCCCCCCATATCAGTAGGACATGACGTCCCCCCAATCGGGAGTGTGGCAATGAGCATCGGTGCCGATCCGCGGTCTGCCGCAGGGCTTTACGAACGCAAGTGGGAACGCTTCTCCGTCAACCGGCAGGGCATGCTGATGACCGTGGGCTTCGATCTCGCCGCCCCCAAGATGCGCAGCTGCAAGCTGGTGGACGTGTCCCAGGGCGGCGCGAGTTTCGTCGTGACGACGACGATCGGCCTGCCGCTGCACTATTATCTGTCGATCGTCGGCGTCACCTCGCGCATCGGCTGCGCGGAGGTCTATCGCAACGACAATCGCATCGGCGTCCAGTTCATCAAGGAAATCGACGAGGAATTGCTGCACACCATCGTGCGCTCGGATTACTTCACCGGCGGCGGCGTCAGCGGCAAGCCGAAGAAGGACGACCGACGCTATATGGTGGGTGTCGAAAAGGGCGGCGTCGGTTCGGCGCTGGGCTGACCTTTCCACCAACGCAATTTATTGGTTAGGGTGCCCGCCGGAAACCGATTCCGGCGGGCATTTTTGCGCGGCGGCGGGTTTCGCTCCGTTCATCGATCGTCAGGCGCTCTCATGTCCGCATTTTCCCGCTTCACCGCCCTCTCCCAGACCCTGCCCGCCACCGTGCCCTTCGTCGGGCCGGAGGCCATCGAGCGCAACCGCGACCTTGCAGTCAAAGCCCGTATCGGCGCGAATGAAAGCGGCTTCGGCCCGGCACCCTCCGTGCTGGAGGCGATGCGCGCGGCGGCAGGCACGACCTGGATGTACAGCGATCCGGAGAATTTCGAGCTGCGTGAGGCGCTGGCGCTGCATCACGGTGTTTCGCGGGAAAACATCGCCATCGGCGGCGGCATCGACGGGCTGCTCGGCGAGATCGTCCGGCTGGTCATAGAGCCCGGCACGCCGGTCGTCACCTCGCTCGGCGGCTATCCGACCTTCAACTATCATGTAAACGGATTTGGCGGCCGGCTGGTGACGGTGCCCTATGCGGGCGACAAGGAGCATCTGGACGGCCTGCTGGAGGCGGTGAAGCGCGAAAACGCGCCGCTCGTCTATTTCGCCAATCCCGACAATCCGATGGGAAGCTGGTGGGATGCCGACAGCGTGGTGGCCTTCGCCCGCGCGCTGCCGGAGACGACGCTGCTCATCCTCGACGAGGCCTATGGCGAGACGGCGCCTGACGGCACGATCCCGGCGATCTCGGCGCTGATCGGCCAGCCGAACATCTTGCGCATGCGCACATTCTCGAAGGCCTACGGCCTTGCCGGCGCGCGGATCGGCTATGCGATCGGCACGCTCGGCAATGCGCAGGCCTTCGACAAGATCCGAAATCATTTCGGCATGGCCCGAGTTTCGGTTCAGGCGGCCCTCGCCGCGCTGAAAGACCAGGCCTATCTGGCAGAGGTCATTGCCAGCATCGCTGCGTCCCGCGAGCGCATCTCGCGGATCGCACACTCCAACGGTCTTCTTCCCCTCGCCTCCGCCACCAATTTCGTCACCATCGATTGCGGCCGCGACGGCACCCACGCCAAGGCCATTGTCGATGGATTGATGGAACATGGCGTCTTCATTCGCATGCCGGGCGTTGCCCCCCTCAACCGATGCATCCGCATCAGCGTCGGGCCGGAAAACGATATGGCGTTGCTCGAGGAAGCCGTGCCGTTGGTTTTGAAGCGGCTGGCCTGAGCGGCAGAGCGTCTTTGACGGGGGGCGGATCCGGTTCTAGCGCCGTTTATCGTCCCCTCGTCGTGATGCTTTTCTTGCCGCCGGCGCCAGCCGGCTTGTCTCAGTGAACCGTCATCCACTCGCGAGCGGCGCGCAGCGCCAGAGCGATGTCGGTCTTGCTCATCGTTGCGGCAAGGTCGGCGCGCAGTTCTGCGGCGCGGTCACAACCCTTGATGGCAGCAATGTTGAGCCATTTGTGGGCCTGGATCACATCGACGTCGCAGCCGCGGCCGGTCGCATACATGAGGCCCATGTCGCAGAAGATTTCAGCGCGGTTTTCGCCGCCCGTCATGGCGGCCGTTTCGGTATTCTGAAAGTCAAAGCGTGCCATTTTCGTTCGTCCCTGTCTGACCTGGTTTACTGCTTTATTGTCCTGTTTTACCTGCCCTTTCGGGCCTCTTCCGGCGCCTGCCGTCTTGTGCGGCTTTGGTCTTCCTTCAGAGTTTTGCCGGCCGGTTGTTCCGTGCTCGTCTTATGGCTCCACTATGCCGCGGGGCTTTCAAAATGCGCTTAAAATGCATGATTAATTTGAGACGAACAAAATCCAAACGCTTCGTAAAATTGGATTTTCGTTAAACATCAGACCCGCTGGAAACGGCGGGATTTGTGTTAAAATTTACGGATTGTTCAACCGGCGATTTCAACCTTTCGCTAACCACGCAAAAAGGTGCCGGTTTTTAACATCCGCATTTCTGAGCGTTCCGAGCCCCGCAAAACGCCTCGAAAATCCGGCGTATCCACATATTTACCTTTACGTTTGCGTAAGATATTCTGCTCTTCTCACTCTGGAGGAGGAAGAGAATGAAACTGAGGAAATGGATTGCCGCCGCCCTTCTCGTGGCACCGGGCATGGCGCTCGCTGCCGAACCGATCGAAGGCAACTGGAAAACGGCGAGCGGCTCGACGGCCGCCATCGCCAAATGTGGCGGCAGCTACTGCATCA
>CBFGOD010000206.1:0-7630 GCA_965650295.1 uncultured Shinella sp.
GCGGTCCATCATCACCTTGCCGCCGATCATGCGCATGCCGCGCGCTTCGGCTGCCGTGAAATAGGCATCGACGCTTTCGGGATGCACAGAGCAATAGGCGACGGCGGTCGTCGTGCCGTTCGACAGGAGCTCGTCCATGAAGCGGTCCGCCACGGCGGCGGCGTGCGCGGCTTTCGCGAATTTCTGCTCCTCGACGAAGATATAGGTGTTCAGCCATTCGAGGAGCTGCGCACCATAGGAGGCGATGGCCTGGGTCTGCGGGAAGTGCAAATGCGTATCGATAAGGCCCGGCAGAACGAGGTTGGGCCGGTGATCGGCCACCTCGACATCCGCGCCGGCAAGCTTGCTGATGTCAGCATAATCGCCTGCGTCCACCACCTTGCCGCCACGCACGAAGACGGCGCCGTCCTCGAAGTAGCGATAGGCGGCCGTGTCGTCGATGCCCTGGGGCTCGGCGACGAAGGTCAGCACCCGTCCGCGGATCAGGCGTTCGCTCATTGGGTCTTCTCCCCGTTTACTGCGGTTTCATACCAGGCAACGAAAAGCTTGCGTTCCTCATCGGAAACCTGGGTCACGTTGGCCGGCGGCATGGCATGCGAACGGCCGGCCTGCAGGTAGATTTCGCGGGCATGCTTGGCGATGTCGCTGTCGGTTTCCAGCGTCACGCCCTTCGGCGGCGTGACCATGCCTTCCCAGCCCGGCTCCTTGGCGTGGCACATGGCACAGCGTCCGGCGATGGTGTCGCGCACCTTCGGGAAGGCCTCCGCCGTCACGAAGGGTTGCTGGGCGGCCGAGAGCTTGGCATCGGCGGTTTCACCGGTCAGGATCTTCGGCACCGTGGAGAGCCACATGATGAGAACGAAGAGCAGCGCGGTGGCAAGCCAGGTCCAGGTCGGGTTGCCCGTGCCGGCATGGGTCGTGTTGAAATAGTGGCGGATCGTGACGCCCATCAAAAAGACCAGCGAGGCGATGATCCAGTTGAACTCCGTGCCGAAGGCCAGCGGATAGTGGTTCGACAGCATCAGGAACAGCACGGGCAGCGTCAGGTAGTTGTTGTGCGTGGAGCGCTGCTTGGCGATCTTGCCGTATTTCGGATCGGGCGTGCGGCCGGCGATGAGGTCGGCGACGACGATGCGCTGGTTCGGCATGATGATGAAGAACACGTTCGCCGACATGATCGTGGCCGTGAAGGCACCGAGATGCAGGAAGGCGGCACGCCCGGTGAAGAGTTGCGTATAGCCCCAGGCGACGACGACGAGAATGAAATACAGCGCGACCATCAGGCGCGTGTTGTCATTGCCGAAGGGCGACTTGCAGATTAGGTCGTAGATAATCCAGCCGAAGGCGAGCGAGCCGATCGAGATGGCGATGGCCACCGGCTTGGAGACGTCGAGCACGTTCGGATCGATGAGATAGAGGTCTGCGCCGGCATAATAGACGAGACAGAGCATGCCGAAGCCCGAGAGCCAGGTGGCATAGCTTTCCCACTTGAACCAGACGAGGTGCTCGGGCATCGCGGCCGGCGCCACGAGGTATTTCTGGATGTGGTAGAAACCGCCGCCATGGACCTGCCATTCCTCGCCATGCGCACCCGCCGGCAGGCCGGGATGCTTCTTCAGGCCGAGGTCGAGCGCCACGAAATAGAAGGACGAGCCGATCCAGGCGATGGCGGTGATGACGTGCAGCCAGCGCACGGCGAACATTACCCAATCCCAGGCAATGGCGTATTCGTACATGGGGATACCCTCCTCCCGATCTTCACCGAAATGAATGCCATCAAGTTATTTTCCAGGAAATCCCGGCAAATCACCAACACTTTCAAAAAAAACTAGAAGATAACCGCCTCTTTGTTCCGCACGCCAATGTGGTAGAAAGGCCTATGTCCTATCTCGATAATGTGCGCGTTTTTGTTCGCGTGGTCGAACTCGGTACTCTCTCGGCGGCAGGGCGCGACCAGCGTGTCACCCCGGCTGTCGCCAGCAATCGCATCAAGGAACTCGAGCGCCATCTCGGCGTGCGCCTGTTCAACCGCACGACGCGAAAGCTGTCGCCGACCGAACATGGCCGCGTGTTCTACGAGGGAGCCGTCAAGATCATCGAGGCCGTCAACGAAGCGGAAGCGGCGATCGCCGATCTCTCGCGCAATCCCAAGGGCTCGCTCCGGATCACCGCCCCGCTCGGCATCGGCCGCCGGCTGATTGCCTCGGGCATTCCGGAATTCCACGATAAATACCCCGATATAGAGGTGCGCGTGCGCCTGTCGGACCACAATGTCGATATCCTCGCCGAAGGCGTCGATGTCGCCTTCAAGCTCGGCGTGCTCGAGGATTCGAACCTGCGCATGCGCGGCATCCTCAAATGCGAGCGCGTGCTCTGCGCCTCGCCGGAATACCTCGCCCGCCGCGGCATGCCGAAGAACGCCGATGCGCTGATCGCCGAGAAGCATGAGTGTCTGCTGCTGCGCTATCCCGGCTCGAAGGAATATTTCTGGACGCTCGTCACACCCGAGGGGACCCGAAAGTTCGAAGTCGGCGGCCCCTATGACAGCGACGACGGCGACGTGCTGACCCAATGGGCGCTGGAAGGGCGCGGCATCATCAACAAGCCGCTGTTCGAGGTGAAGGCCCATCTGACCGAAGGCCGCCTGGTGGAAATCCTGAAAGATACCCCGCCCGCCTCCGTCCAGCTCGCCGCCATCTATCCGCACAAGCGTTTTCAGGACCCGAAGGTGCGCCTGATGATCGACTTCATGGCCGAGCGATGTCAGCGGCTCATCGGCAAGCTGCTTGGCGAAGAGCCGGCGGTTGAAACGGCCGACGAGGCCTGAGTTCGCTTTGCGGACCATGTCAGTGCCGCCGTCATGATCTCGGAGGCGGCAAGCGTCGCGATGACGGCCGGGCGCTTGTCCTTCACCGCCGTGCCGCCGATCGGGCAGACGAGGTTTTCGAACAGGTCGGGCCGGCCCACTTCGCGCGACAGCCAGTTGCGGAAGGTGGCGCGCTTGGTCTTGGAGCCGATCATGCCGACATAGGCGGCATCCGGGCGCTTCAGCGCCTCGGCGGCGATGAGGAAATCGAGCGCGTGGTCGTGGGTGAGGATCACGAAGCTGCTGCCGGCGGGCGCATCGCGCACCACGGCCTCGGGCATCGCCGTCAGGCAGGTCTCGATGCGCGTCACCGTCGAGGCGATCAGCTCGTCCTCCCGCGTATCCACCAGAATGACGCGCAGCGGCGCAAGCGACAGCGCCATGGAAAGCGCATCGCCGACATGGCCCGCACCGAAGACATAGACATGCGGGCGCGAGGCCATTTCGCGGTCGCTGCGGGCAATGAGGTCGCGCGCGATCAGCGGCGTCACCGCCGTGAAGGTCAGCCCGACCCGGCCGCCGCAGCACTGGCCGATCTCCGGGCCGAGCGGCACGTTCATCGGCTCGGCATCGACCGCAAAGCGCAGCGCCCGCCTTGCGTGGTCGATCGCCATATATTCGAGCTGCCCGCCGCCGATCGTCGCGAAGATGCCGCGCTCCGACACCAGCATGAAGGCATCCGTATCGCGCGGCGTAGACCCCGCCGCGCCCGACACTTCCACCAGGATGGTTGCCTGCGCCCGGCGCAGGAAATCCCTGATATCTTCGCGCGCGGCGGGCATGGTCTTACCCCTTCTTCTCAGCCTTGAGCCGCTCGATGGCCATCAGCACGCATTCGGGCGTTGCCGGCGCATCGAGGCGCGGGCAGATTTTATGATCCGCCACGCTGGCGATGGCATCCGAAAGCGCATGCAGCACGGCCAAGCCAAGCGGCAGCGGCGGCTCGCCGACCGCCTTGGAGCGATGGACCGTCGGCTCGTAAGCCTCCGACCAGTCGGTGAGGTTGACGTTGAAGATCTTCGGGCGGTCCGAAGCGAGCGGGATCTTGTAGGTGGAGGGCGCATGGGTGCGCAGCCGCCCCTTGCCATCCCACCACAGTTCCTCCGTCGTCAGCCATCCCATGCCCTGGATGAAGCCGCCCTCGATCTGGCCGATATCGATGATCTTGTTCAGCGAACGGCCGGTATCGTGCAGGATATCGGTGCGCTCGACGACATATTCGCCGGTCAGCGTATCGACGGAAACCTCCGAGCAGGCCGCGCCATAGGCGTAGTAGTAGAAGGCATGGCCACGGCCCTTCGAGCGGTCCCAGTGGATCTTCGGCGTCTTGTAGAAGCCGGCCGCCGAGAGCTGGATGCGCGCCATATAGGCCTGCTTGACGAGATCATTGAACGCGATCTCGGCATTGCCGATGCGCACGCGGTTCGGCAGGAAAACCACCTGATCGCGCGGAATCTGGTATTTTTCAGCCGCGAAATCGGTCAGCCGGTCCTTGATCTGGCGGGCGGCATCCTGCGCGGCCATGCCGTTCAGGTCCGCACCCGAGGACGCGGCGGTCGGCGAGGTGTTCGGCACCTTGGCGGTCGTCGTCGCGGTGATCTTCACCCGGTCGAGATCGATCTGGAACTCTTCCGCCACCACCTGCGCCACCTTCAGGTGCAGGCCCTGGCCCATTTCCGTGCCGCCGTGGTTCATGTGCACGGAACCATCCGTATAGACATGCACCAGCGCGCCGGCCTGGTTGGATTCCGTCTTGGTGAAGGAGATGCCGAATTTCACCGGGGTCAGCGCCAGGCCCCGCTTGACGAAGCGGCTATTGGCGTTGAATTCCCGGATCGCCTTGCGGCGGCCGGCATAGTCTGCGCTCTCTTCCAGCTCGGCGACGATGCGCTGGATGATGCAGTCCTCGACCTTCTGGTGATAGGGGGTGACGTTGCGTGTCCCCTCGACGCCCATGGCGTCATAAAAATTCAGCTTACGGATATCGAGCGGGTCCTTGCCGACGGCGAAGGCCACCTCGTCGATGACGCGTTCCGCACCGACCATGCCCTGGGGACCGCCGAAACCGCGAAACGCGGTGTTGGACACCGTGTGGGTGTGCAGGAGCGCCGATTTGGCATGCACATGCGGGAAGAAATAGGCGTTGTCGCAGTGGAACAGGGCACGGTCGCCCACCGGGCCGGAGAGGTCCGCCGAGAAACCGGCCCGGAGAGCGAACGTGTAGTCGATACCGAGGATGCGGCCCTCGTCGTCGAAGCCGACATCGTAGTCGATGGCGAAATCGTGCCGCTTGCCGGTGGCGACCATGTCCTCGTCGCGGTCGAGCCGCACCTTGACGGCGCGGTTGAGCTTCTTGGCGGCGATGGCGGCGAGCGCCGCGCACTGGTTGGCCTGCGTTTCCTTGCCGCCGAACCCACCACCCATGCGGCGCACTTCCACCGCGACCGCATTGCTCGGCACGCCGAGCGCATGCGCGATCATGTGCTGCGTCTCGCTCGGACCCTGCGTCGAGCAGTGGACGAGAACCTCGTCATCCTCGCCGGGCACGGCAAGCGACACCTGTCCCTCGAGATAGAAATGGTCCTGACCGCCGAGCCGCATGCGACCCTTCACGCGGCGCGGCGCGCTTTCGAGGGCTGCCGCCGCATCGCCGCGCTTCAGCGTCAGCGGCGGGAAGACCTGGGGATGCGTCGTCTGGTCGAGGTCCCAGATATCGATATTGGCCGGCAGTTCCTCATATTCGATCTTGGCGAGGCGCGCAGCGCGGCGCGCCTCCTCGCGGGTTTGCGCGATCACGCAGAAGATCGGCTGGCCGTGGAACTGCACCTTGCCTTCCGCCAGAACCGGGTCGTCATGCATGCCCGAGGGCGAGATGTCGTTGACGCCGGGAATATCCTCACAGGTCAGCACATCGACGACGCCGGGAGCGGCGCGGACTGCCGAGAGATCGACGGATTTCAGGAGGCCGTGCGCCACGGTGGAGAGGCCAAGGCCCGCATGCAGCGTGCCGGCCGGCTCGGTGATGTCGTCGATATAGACGGCGCTTCCGGCGACATGCTTGTGCGCCGAATCGTGGCGCACGCTCGCATGGACGCCGCCTTGGATCTTTTCGGCCTGGAGATCAGGAGTGTGCTTGTTCATGGCTTCACGCAGCCTCGTATCTGGACACCTGCGCGGATGCCGCGCCCGATGTCGTTTCCGTGTAGAACCGCAGCAGCAGGTTTTTCGCCACCAGAGCGCGGTATCCGGCGGTGGCGCGCATGTCGGTCAGCGGCGTGTAGTCCTCCGCGTATTTCTCCATGGCCGCTTCCACGGTCGCCTCGGTCCATTTCTGGCCGATCAATGCCTTTTCCACGGCGAAGGCGCGCTTCGGCGTCGCCGCCATGCCGCCGTAGGCAATGGTGATGCCGGTGACGATGCCATCGGCCGACAGCGCCAGACGGAAGGCACCGAGCGTTGCGGTGATGTCCTCGTCGCGGCGCTTCGTCACCTTGTAGACGGCGAATTTCTCACCCGCCGCCGGGGCCGGCACATGCACGGCTTCGACGAATTCGCCCGGCTGGCGGTCCTGCTTGCCATAGGCGATGAAGTAGTCTTCGAGGCGGATGGTGCGCCGCTCGGCGCCTTTGCGCAAGGTCAGCCTCGCATCGAGTGCGATCAGCGCCGGCGGCGTGTCGCCGATCGGCGAGCCGTTGGCGATGTTGCCGCCGATCGTGCCCATATTGCGCACCTGCTGGCCGCCGATACGCTCGATGAACGGACCGAGCGCCGGCACATGGTCTGCGAGCGTCTTCAAGCCTTCGGTATAGGTGACGCCGGCACCGATCGTGACCGTGTCGCCATCGAGCGAGATCGACTTCAACCCATCCAGCCCCGCGATGAAGACGACGGGCGAGATATCGCGCATATGCTTGGTGACCCAGAGGCCGACATCGGTGGACCCGGCAACGACCGTCGCGGTCGGCGAGGCCTCCAGTACCGCGGCGAAATCGTCGACGTCAGCCGGAACGACGAAGCGGCTCTTGCCTTCGCCAATCTCGACGCGGGCACCGTCCTTCAGCGCCTTGAGGCGCGCGATCATCTGGTCGCGCTCGACGAGCAGCGGATCCTTGTCGGTCCCGCCATAGCTGGAAATGGCGCGGGCGGCGCGCAGGATCGGCTCGTAGCCGGTGCAGCGACAGAGATTGCCCTGCAGCGCCGTCTCGATCTGCCGGTCGCTGGGATTGGGCGTCTGCATCCACAGCGCATAGAGCGAGATCACGAAGCCGGGCGTGCAGAAACCGCATTGCGAACCGTGATAATCGACCATCGCCTGCTGCACGGGATGCAGCTTGCCATCGCGGGCGGCGACATGCTCGACCGTCACGACATGACAGCCGTCGAGCGAGCCCATGAAGCGGATACAGGCATTGACGCCCTCATAGACGAGGCCGCCCGTAGGGGTGAGGCGGCCGACCAGCACCGTGCAGGCGCCGCAGTCGCCCTCGGCGCAGCCTTCCTTGGTGCCCTTGAGCAGCTTGGAGAGGCGCAGCCAGTCGAGCAGCGTGTGATCAGGCGCGACGTCGCGCAGCGACACGTCCTGTCCGTTGAGGATGAAGCGCAGTTCGGAGCGGATTTTTGGGGCCGCCATGGCATTAGCTCCCGCGGTAGGTGGAATAGCTGAAGGGCGAGACGAGCAGCGGCACATGGTAATGGGCGCCCTCGTCGGCAAGGCCGAAGCGGATCGGGATGATATCGAGGAACAGCGGACCCTCCCCCTGACGG
>CBFGOD010000207.1:0-7586 GCA_965650295.1 uncultured Shinella sp.
CGGCATGGCGGAATCGACGCTGCTCTTTGCGCCGCATTTCAACTCCTACCGCCGCCTGCGCCCCGATACGCATGCCCCGACCTCCGTCTCCTGGGGCTACGAGAACCGCACGGCCGCCATCCGCATTCCCGGCGGCAGCAACAAGGCCCGGCGCATCGAGCACCGCGTCGCCGGTGCCGATGCTAATCCCTATCTCGTCATGGCCGCCATCCTCGGCGCCGCTCTCGTCGGCATCCGCAACAAGTGGGAGCCGCCCGCACCGGTCTCGGGCCGGGCTTATCTCTCGCAACTGCCGCGCATCCCCTCCGAATGGGGCTCTGCCGTCACCGCCTTCGAGAACGGCCCGATCGTTTCGGAAATCTTCGACGCGGATCTCCGCTCCATGCTGATCGCCTGCAAGCGGCAGGAACTCGCCGGTTTCGCCGAACAGGTGACCGACTTCGAATTCAGCGCCTACCTGGAAATCGTCTGATGGCCAACACCCAGTCCTATGCCGGCAACGGCGAATATCCCGACAGCTATTACGCAGCTTCGCGCAACATCATCCGCACGCCGAAAGTGCTGGAAGGTGCCGTAACGGCCGACGTCGCCGTGCTCGGCGCCGGCTATTCCGGCCTGTCCACCGCCATCCACCTTGCCGAAAAGGGCTACAAGGTGGTGATGGTCGAGGGTGCCGGCATCGGCTGGGGCGCATCGGGCCGCAATGGCGGCCAGGTCGTCAACGGCCTGAATGCCAGCCTCGACACGATCAAGCGTCGCTACGGCGATCAGGCCGGCGCCTTCGTCGGCGGCCTCGTGCAGGAAGGCGGCAAGATCATCCGCCGGCTCGTCTCGCAGTACAACATCGATTGCGACCTGAAACCCGGCAATATCTACGCCGCCTATACGCCCGCCCATATGAAGGAGCTGGAGCACAAGAAGGCGCTGTGGAAGAGCTACGGCATGGACGACCACCAGATGCTGGACAAGGCGGCAATCCAGAAGCTGGTGAAGACCGATGCCTATATCGGCGGCATGCTGGACACGACCGGCGGCCACATGCACCCACTCAACCTGACGCTCGGCGAGGCCGCGGCACTCGAATCGCTCGGCGGCGTGATCTATGAGCAGTCGCCGGTCATCCGCGTCGAGCACGATGCCGAAAAGCCGGTCATCCACACGGCCAAGGGCCGGGTGACGGCCAACACCGCCGTCATCTGCGGCAATGCCTATCTCGGCCATGTCGTGCCGAAGCTCGTGTCGCGCGTCATGCCGGTCTCGACCCAGATGGTGGCGACCGAACCGCTCGGCGACCGCGCCGATGCGCTGATCCCGAGCGACATGTGCGTCGAGGACGTGCGCTACATTCTCGATTACTTCCGCCTGTCGGCCGACAAGCGCATGATCTTCGGCGGCGGCACCGTCTATGGCGGCACCGACCCGGCCGATGTGCGCGCAAAAATCCGCCCGAACCTCGAAAAGGTCTTCCCGTCGCTGAAGGGCGTAAAGATCGACTATGCCTGGAGCGGCAATTTCGCGCTGTCCTTCTCGCGCGTGCCGCAGATGGGCAAGATCGGCAAGAACACCTATTTCGCCCATGGCTACAGCGGCCACGGCGTCACCGGCTCGCATCTCTTCGGCAAGATCCTGAGCGAAGCGATCCACGGCGACCTCTCGCGCTTCAGCCAGTTCGAGAAACTGCCCTGGATCCCCTTCCCCGGCGGCCGCATGTTCCGCGCCCAGTACTCGACCATCGGCTCCTGGTGGTACCAGTTCAAGGACGCCTTCGGCCTCTGAGGCCAACAAAAAGCCGGCGGAAACGCCGGCTTTTTCATGTCATGCAGCGTCTATCAGCCCATGCGCTCGGAGGCATAGGAGCCCGGCGACGGCGGGAAGACGATGGTCTTGTTGCCGTTCATGAAGACGCGGTGGTGGATATGGGCGTGCACGGCGCGGGCGAGCACCTGGCTCTCCACGTCGCGGCCGATCGAGACATAATCCTCCGCCGACTGCGCATGCGTGATGCGCGCAACGTCCTGCTCGATGATCGGACCTTCGTCGAGATCCTCGGTGACGTAGTGGGCCGTCGCGCCGATCAGCTTCACACCGCGCTCGAAGGCCTGCTTGTAGGGGTTCGCACCCTTGAACGACGGCAGGAACGAGTGGTGGATGTTGATGATGCGGCCCGACATCTTCTTGCAGACGGCATCCGACAGGACCTGCATGTAGCGGGCGAGAACGATGAGCTCGGCACCCGACTGCTCGACCACGTCCATCAGGCGCGCCTCGGCCTGCGGCTTGTTTTCCTTCGTCACCTTGATGTGGTGGAAGGGGATGTCGTGGTTGACGATGACCTTCTGGTAATCGAAATGGTTGGAGACGACGCCGACGATCTCGATCGGCAGGGCGCCGATCTTCCAGCGGTAGAGCAGGTCGTTCAGGCAATGGCCGAAGCGCGACACCATGAGCAGCACCTTCATGCGCTCGTCGCTGTCGTTGAAGCGGTGGGTCATCGCGAATTTCTTGGCGACCGGGGCGAAGCCAGCCTTGATGTCCTCTTCCGACACGCCTTCCTGCGACAGGAAGGTCAGACGCATGAAGAACAGGCCCGTCTCCAGGTCGTCGAACTGCGACGAATCCGAGATGTAACACCCCTTTTCGGCGAGGTAGCCGGTGATCGCGGCGACGATGCCGCGGGTCGATTGGCAGGATACGGTCAGGACGTGGCTTTTCATCTGTTCGTTTCTCGCGTTCGGCCGATGCGGGGGCAAGCACCGGCGATCCCCTTGTCTGCCGCCGAATTTACGGCTCGGCGCATATTTCAGGCCGCTTGCGCCAGCGCAAGCCCCTGCAATGACGAGAAGCTACGCCGCCTCTTGCAAGGAATCCCTCCGGTTCGCGACATCCAATGCGTCGAAAATGCCACCAGGGCGCTTCGGAAGGCTCGCGCGGCGACAAAGATCGCCCGCAATTGACCTGATGTGACGCACAGCAACACGCGATTCTTGCACGAATGCAAGCCACCCCGTTCAAAGGGAAAAATCCCGCTGGACACTATTATGGACGCATGTTCTATACAATGGACATATCAGACGGGAGCCGATCATGCATCTTTCCATGTGGACCTACCCCTGGGACGTTCAGGACCAGGGGCTTGAGGCGCTGGCCGCCGACCTCACGGGCCGGGCCGGCCTCAACACGGTGAGCCTTGCCACATCCTACCATGCCGGCCGCTTCCTCCAGCCGCGCAGCCCTGAGCAGAAAGCCTATTTCCCCGAGGATGGCACCGTCTATTTCCGCCCGGACGAAACGCTCTGGCAGGGCAAGGCGATCCAGCCACTGATGGCGCAGAACACGATCGAGCGCGGCGACATGCTGGAGGCGCTGACTAGGTCCCGCGCGGAAACCGGCCTCGCCGTCTCCTGCTGGACGGTCTGCCTGCACAACAGCCGGCTCGGCCTGCTGCATCCCGATCACGTGACGCGCAACGCCTTCGGCAATGCCAACACCTACAATCTGTGCCCGTCGAGCCCGGCGGCGCGCGACTATGTCGTGACGCTGGTGCGCGACATCACCACCAACTACAAACCCGATATGCTGGAGCTCGAAAGCCCGAATTTCATGGGCTTCGCGCATGAACACCACCATGAGAAGGACGGCGTCGGCCTGAACCCCGAGGATGATTTCCTGCTCTCCCTCTGCTTCTGCGATCACTGCACCGCGCGGGCAAAAAAAGCCGGCGTGCCGATCGAGGGTGCAAAAAAGATCGTCTCGCGCTTCATCGCCGAGCTTTGCGAACGCGCCGTGCCGGAAAAGCAGTTCCCCGACTTCCCGGAAGCCGGCATCGACGCCTTCCGCGCCCATCCGGACCTGCATGCCTTCCTGACCTGGCGCTTCGAGCCGGTGACGAGCCTGATTAAGGAGATCAAGGCCGCAGCCAATCCGGCGACGCGCATCGTGCTGATCGACCTGAAGGATGCCTGGCTCGGCGGCGTCGACCTCGTCGAGGTCGGCAAGCGTTGCGACGGCGCGATCCTTTGCTGCTACAACATGACGCCGGAGGCGATCGGCGAGGTCATCCGCGCCGGCCGGACGATGCTCGGCAAGGAGAAGTTCGTCGGGCTCGGCCTGCGCGTCTTCTACCCGGAGGTCGATGGGCCCGAAATCCTCACCGCGCGCACGAAAGCCGCCGTCGACGCGGGCGCCGACGGCGTCAATTTCTACAATTACGGGCTCATCCCGGCAAAGCGCCTCGACTGGGTGGGCGAGGCCGTCGGCGCGATCGGCTGATCGCGCCAGCGCCTTATTTGTCGATCGGCTCGGCGACCTGGATCAGGCAATCGCCGGCCTGGCTGTCCGTGTGCAGGCGGTGGGAAATGACGATGCCGCTCTCGGCAAAGTGCAATTCCTCCTCCGGCAGGTCCAGCCGTTCGAGATCGTGATACCAGCCGGCGCGATCGCCGGCCGCAACGCGTGACCCGAGCGGCACCGCCGGCTCGAACCAGCCGCGCCGGTTCGCATAGATGCCCTGGCTGTGCCGCGAGAGCGACAGAAGCTGCAAGGCGGGCGGCGTGGGAAGCGGCGCCCGCGACAGCTGTGGTGCATCGACAATGCCGAGTGCCATCAACAGCCGGTCGATCGCCGCCGCCGTGAAGGCCATGCTTTCGGGCGTCACCGTGCCCCCACCGCCGAACTCGCCGGAAAGACCGATCGTGCCGGCGCGGCTTGCCGCACCCATCGAGGTCGGCGCTGCCGGACCATTGTCGGCGATGAAGGCATGGGCCGCACCCATTGCCCGCATCAGCGCCACGGAGCGGTCGAAGCGGGCGGCATCCGCCTGCCGCTCGATGAGCGTGCAGGCGAGATGCGCCATGGACGTGCCGCCCGAATGCAGATCGAGCACCGCGTCATGCCGCGGGAAGAGATCGTGTTCGAGGAAATGCGCCATGCGCGCCGTCGGCGTGCCCGTGGGATCGCCCGGAAAGGCGCGGTTGAGGTTGCCGCCGTCGAAAGGCGAGCAGCGCTTTGCCGCCATCACGGCCGGCAAGTTGGCCATCGGCAGGATGGTGACGGCCCCGCGCATCGTCGTCCCATCGAGCCGGCGCATCAGCCGGCCGAGCTGTAGCTCGCCTTCATATTCATCGCCATGGTTGCCCGCCATCAAAAGCAGGCTCGGCCCCGCGCCGTTTTTCAGGCGCAGGATCGGGACGCGGATCTGGTAATAGGGCGAGCGATCGACCGAATAAGGGATGGCGAGATGCCCGGCCTGCCGGCCGTCCCTGTCGAAATCGATCGGATTGACGAGGCCGCTGTGCATTTCAACCTCTCAGAGTGCTGCGACGGCGGTCATCTCGACGCGCAGGTCCGGATCGGCAAGGCGGGCCTCGACGCAGGCGCGGGCCGGCGGATTTGCCGGATCGATCCAGGCATCGTAGACGCCGTTCATCGCGTCGAAATCCACGATAGCGGGCAGGAAGACATTGACGGCCAGGAGTTTCGAGCGGTCCGTGCCGGCCTCCTTCAGGAGGGCGTCGATCTTGCCGAGCACGTCGTTCGTCTGGCCTTCGATGCCGGCCTTGCGATCTTCCGCGACCTGGCCGGCGATGTAGACGAGCCCGCCATAGCTGACGGCCTGGCTCATGCGGGACCCCTTCTGGTAACGCTGGATCATGGGCGTGTTTTCCTTTTCTTGCCTTGGGAGGAGTATCAGCCGAAGCTGGTGAGATAGGCCGTAGCGACCGTGTGGTCGGGCGCGAGGCCGTAAAGGATGGCGTGCCTGTCGATGCAGGTGCAGGGATGCGAGATGCCGAATTCGACGACATCGCCGATTGTGACGTCGGCCCCGGCAGGGAGCGTCACGAAGGCATGCTGGTCATTGAGACGCAGCACGGCGGCCTTGGTGAAACCGGTAAGCGATGCCCCGTCTCGATAGAGCGCGAGCGGACGCGGCAGGCCTTGGTCGATCGCCACGTCCCGCAGGCCCATGCCGCAGATGGCAAGGCCCGGTTCGGAGAGGGACAGCACCTCCGCCCAGACCCGGAGCGCCGGCTTGAAATCCTGCGCCGCGGACCGGACATCCGCGCCCACGCGAAACCCGTCGCGGGCATCGAGGCCGGCAAGGCCGCGCTCGTAGATGCCGTGATCGTGGAAGAAGATTGCGCCGCTGCGCAGAATAAGCCGGCAATCGGGATCGGCGGCAACGGCCGCGGAGAGGCCGGCAACGACCCGGTCGAAGAAGACGGAGCCGCCGGCGGTGAGAAGGAGCGGCCGATTTCGGCCGATCCGGGCACGGACCTGCGGCAAGAAGTCTGCGGTAAGGGCCATCAGCCCGTCGATGCGGGCAAGCGTCTCGCCGGCATCCGCCGTCGCGGCGGCACCCTCATAGGCCGCCACACCGGAGAGGCGGAAGGTCGGGCTTTCAGCCGCGAGAACAACGTCCAGAATCTCCATCGCGGCTTCGATGCTGCGGGCACCAGCGCGGCCGGCGCCGAGCTCGACCATCAGGCCCAGCGGCGGCAGGTCACTGCAGGTTTGCCACGCGTCGCGCAGCGCCACGGCGAGCGGCGCGGAATCGACGAAGATGTGCAGTTCAGCGTCGGGATAGCCGGCAAGCAGCGCGGCAAGACGGCGGGCGGCGGCGGGGCCGCCAATCTCGTTGGCCAGGATCAGTCGGCGCTGGCCGGCCTTCAGCAGCACGGCGGCCTGGCGGATATCGGCCACCGTCGTGCCCCAAGCGCCGGCGGCGAGCAGCGCGGCGGACAAGGCGGTGGACATCGGCGTCTTGGCGTGCGGCGCGATCGCGACGCCGTGGCTCTTCACATAGGCCATCATCACCGCGACATTGCCGGCAAAGGCTTCCTGATCGAGCGAGATCAGCGGCAGCGCCATTTTTCCATCGAACGGTTTCCAGCCTTGCCGGCCTATCGCTTCGAGCGGCAGGGCCGCGTGGCCCGGCGGAAAGCCGCGGACGCGGTCGTCGATCAGGATATCGGCGGCGTGAAGGTCAGACATGCGGTTCTCCCTTGGCCGCAGCGGGTGCGGCCAGTTCGAGACGATAGGTTTCATCGGCGGTGGTGAAGAACAGGGCCTGCTGCTCATCGAGCGAAAGCGGTGCGGCCAGCGTTCGGAAAACGTCATAGATATCGTCGAAGGAGGCATGGAGGCCGGCGACCGGGAAATCGCTGGCGAACATCGCACGCGATGGACCGAAACAATCGAGGCAATGCTCGATGACAGGCGACAGGCTTTCCAGCGTCCAGTCATTGTCATAGGCGACTAGATCGGAAATCTTCAGCCGCACATTCGGTTCGCGACCGAGCGCGCGCAGACCGCTGCGCCAGATCGCCATGCCGGTCTCGTCGCGGTCGGCCGGGCTGCCGCCGTGGTTGAGCACGAAGAGCACCTCGGGAAAGGCGCGTACGAGATCGAGCGCCTCGCCCATCTGCGCGGGATAGAGCATCAGGTCGAAGACGAGGCCATGGCGGGAGAGCTCGGCAAAACCGGCCCGCCAGACGGGATCGTCCATGCGATGGGCGCGCGGGGCAAAGCGTTTCGATGGTTCCGGATGCCAGCTGACGATATCGCGGATGCCGACGACATGCGGATTG
>CBFGOD010000208.1:0-7517 GCA_965650295.1 uncultured Shinella sp.
CACCCACGACGATGTTGAGCAGCAGGCGGCCGTTCGAGACACGGTCGAGCGTCGCGGCGAGGCGGGCGTAATAGGCGGGCGTGGCAGTGCCGGGGCGGATGGCGACGAGGAATTTCAGGCGCTCGGTGCGGGCGGCGAGATCGGCGGCCAGCACGAAGGATTCCTCGCAGGCCGCACCGACCGGGATCAGGACGCCGGAATAGCCGAGGCGATCGACCGCGACGGCGATTTCGCGGAAATAGCCCGGATCGGCCGGACGGGCGAGATCGTCGGAGCCGAGATAGGAGCCGTCGCCGGAGCTTGGAATGAACCAGAGGAAATCGAGGGGCTTGTCGGTCTGTGTCATGGAGGCCATCCTGCCTGTGCGGTCTGTCGATCGGAGGGCAGGGCGTCGCCTGTCCAGTCACGGGTAGAATAATAAATTCTATAGTTTCAGTAAGGAATTATATTTCGTCCTGGGGCGCTTGTTGGAATTTTTCGTCGCCGGCGGCGTTTTGCCGGGTCGCTCGGTCACGGACGTTTCCCGCCGGACGCGAGCCGCTTCTCCAGCCACCGGCTATAGCGCGACGCGCCGAAGCAGATGACGAAATAGATTATCGCCACCACCAGATAGGCCTCGTTGAAGAAGCCGAGCCATTGCGGATCGGCGGTCGAGGCGCGGGCGGCGTTGAGCAGGTCAAAGATGCCGATCACGGCAAGCAGCGACGTGGCGAGCAGGAAGCCGATGGCGAGATTGACCATGCCGGGAATGACGATGCGGAAGGCCTGCGGCAGGATGACCAGCCGTTGCATGCGCCAGTAACCGAGGCCGAGCGCGGTGGCCGCCTCGCGCTGGCCTGTGGGAATGGCCTGCAGGCCGGCGCGGATGACTTCAGCGATGTAGGCTGCCCAGAACAGCGTGATCATCACGATGGCACGCAACATCTTGTCGAGGGAAAGCGCGTCCGGCAGGGCCATCGGCAGGATCAGCATGGCGACATAGAGAATGCCGACCATCGGCGTGCCGCGCATCAGCTCGATATAGAGCACGGAAAAGGCCCTGAGGCCGCCGAGCGTCGAGCGGCGGGCCAGCGCCAGCAGCACGGCGATCGGTGTCGCAGCGGCAAAGCACACGGCCCAGACGAAGAGCGTCACCGGCAGGCCGCCCCATTGGTTCGAGGCGATGGGCGTCGATGTGAACGTGCCCTGCATCAGAAGCCAGCAAGTCACGATGGTCAGCGGCCATGCGACGAGCAGAGGGCGTCCCCAGAAACGGGGCAAGGCGCTTGCCGTGAGGATGGCAGCGAGAAGCAGGATGACCAGCGCCGGGCGCCAGAGGAGTTCGGTCGGATAGAAGGCGAAGAGGATGAAGCGCAGCTTCGCCGTCACGAAGGCCCAGCAGGCGCCTTCGCGGGTGCAGGCCGCCGCGTCGCCGACGAAGGTCGCGTCAAGCACCGCCCAGCGAAACAGCGGCGGCAGGATCTGCGACAGCAAAAGCAGCGTTGCGAGCGTGATCAGCGTGTTGGCGCGCGTGCCGAAAAGGCCGGTGCGCAGGGTCTGGAGGAGGCGAGGGGAGGCTGTTGTCATCGGGTCGAGCCCCGCAGCGCAACGCGGTTGTTGTAAATATTCATGAGGGCGGAAAGCGCGAGGTTGATGGTCAGGAAGGCGCCGATCAGGATGATCAGCGCTTCCATCGACTGGCCGGTCGTGTTGGCGGTGGTGTTGATGATGCTGACGAGATCGGGAAAGCCGATGGCGACGGCGAGGCTCGAATCCTTGGTGAGATCGAGATAGCTCGACGTCGTCAGCGGTGTGATGACGCGCAGCGCCTGCGGCAGCACGACGAGGCGGATGATCTGGCCATCATGCAGGCCAAGCGCACGGGCGGCCTCCCACTGGCCAGCGCCGACCGACTGGATGCCGGCGCGCACGATCTCGGCGATGAGGGCTGAGAATTTCACGACGAGGCCGGTCAGGAGGGCGGCGAATTCCGGCGAGAGATTGAGCCCGCCGCGGATGTTGAAGCCGGCAAGGGCGGGCGCCTGTGCAACGGGCCGGGCGCCGGAAAGCGCGAGCAGCAGGAGGATTGCGCCGACGGACAGGACGATCGCTGCGGTTCCGGTGCGGCGCGTCAGCCGGCTGGAAAGACGCAGGACTAGGAGCAGCGCAGCGCCAAATGCGCCGGCAAGGGCAAAGGCCGCGAGGACGCCGAACGGCGCGCCTTCCAGCGACAGGGAGGGGATATAGACGCCGCGATTGGTAAGGAAGATCGCGTCGAACAAGGCAGGCGCCTGGCGTGGCGCGGGCAGGGCCTTGGCGAGCGCCATCCAGAAGAAGAGCTGCAACAACAGTGGTGTGTTGCGCGTGATCTCGATGAACCAGCGCACAAGGCCTGACAGCAGCAGATTGCGCGACAGGCCGGCAACGCCGATGACGACGCCGAGGATGGTGGCGAGCACACAGCCGAGCAGCGAGACCTTGAGCGTGTTGATGAGGCCGGCAGCGATGGCTCTCAGATAGGTATCGCCCGCGCGAAAGGCGATGGCGCTTTCGCCGATCTCGAAATTGGCGGAGCTGGAGAGGAAGCCGAAGCCCGGCAGGATGCCGATGCGCGCCATCGTTCCGAGCACGTTCGAAACCAACAGCCAGCCGAGAAGCGCAAGTGCGGCCAGGAAGGCAAGCTGGCCGATCGGCCAGCCGCCCCACCAGGCGCGGATCTTGCCGAACGTGCCGGGTCGTGGGGGACCCGGCACGATGGCGGTGCGGAACACGCGTCTGTCAGACATCAACGGAACGGCGGCGAATAGAGCAGGCCGCCATCGGTCCACAGGCTGTTATAGCCGCGCTCCCAGCCGAGCGGCTTGAGGTTGCGGTCATAGATTTCGCCGTAATTGCCGACGGTCTTGATGATGTTGTAGGCCCATTTCGGATCCAGCCCGATATCCTTGGCGAAGGACGGATCGACGCCGAGGAAGCGCTGGATGGCCGGATCTTCCGATTCCAGGAACTGATCGACATTGGCCGAGGTGATGCCCCATTCCTCGGCCTGGATGGTGGCGTTCACCGTCCAGTTGACGAGCTCCAGCCAGCGGTCGTCGCCGCCGGCAATCGCCGGTGCGAGCGGTTCCTTGGAGAGGCGCTCGGGCAGCAGGACGTAATCGTCCGGCTTCTTCAGCTGGGTGCGCTTGCCGACCAGATCGGACGAGTCCTGCGTGATTGCATCAACGCGGCCGGATTCCAGCGCGTCGATGAACTGTCCGGTGTCCTCGATGGTGACGGGCGTGAAGGTCTTGCCGGTCTTGCGGAAGAAGTCGGCGACGTTCAATTCGCCGGTCGTGCCGCTCTGCGCGCCTATGGTCGCACCGTCGAGATCGGCGGCCTTGGTCACGCCGAGATCCTTGCGCACCAGGATGCCCTGGCCGTCATAGAAGACTGTCGGGCCGAAGTGGAAACCGAGCTTGAAGGCGCGGGTGGCGGTGACGGTCACGCCGGAGAGCAGGATGTCGAATTCGCCGCTCTGGAGGGCCGGCAGGCGCTGCTGCGGTGAGGAGGCGGTGAACTCCACATTGTCGGGCGAGCCGAAGACGGCGATGGACAGCGCGCGGCCGTAATCGACGAAGAAGCCCTTCCACTTGCCGTCACCATCAGGCGCGAAGAAACCCGGCGTGGTGCCGACGCCGACCTTGATCGCGCCGCGCTGGTTGATCTTATCGAGCGTCGGGCCGGCATGGGCGAGACCGGACAGCATGGTCGTGGCGAGGAAGGCGGCGGCCGCGGCCGACTGGACCACCCGCCGGAATGTCTTGTGTACTATCATATTGAAATGTCCCCATTTTCAAAAAGAACCGAGCTTCCGCCGCCGGGAGGCTTCGCCGAGCGAGAGAAGATTGCCTATATTATCTATAAAATTAATGTAATTAAGAAATGAGCATCCAAAGTTGCGCATTTCTGAAGCAAATTGCTTCTCGTTGAGACAGTCCTGGATCGATCTGCGGATTGCAGGGGAGGAGCGCTGCCGGCACGCGGGCTGGAGAGGTTGCGCCGGAGCGTCTTTGGCCTTGGGGCTTGTGGCGGAAATCAACGCCCCGCATCAAAAAGATATGGTGGGGGCATGGCTCTCAGGAGATAAGATATTTCCGAGCGGAGTGCTCAAGCCTTCGCTGAATCCGCGATCCCGGTTGGACACGGTCACGGGACGTCATCATGGGCGACAAGGCCGCCTTCGCCTTCCAGGGTCGCGATGCACCGGGTTTCGGAACTGTTGAATTTCAGACGCACCCCGGCGCCGCCATGATCGCCATCCGGTAGGGACAGCGTCCCCGCGAGCTCAAGCGAAGACTGCAATGCGTTGATGCTGGGCTCATCGGGTTTGCCGCGCTTTCGTTCGAAGCTCTCGATCGTTTCGATGGCAGCGCCCGATGCCGTCGCAAGGCGGCTCCCGGCTGTATTCGACAAGGGCTCGTGCTGCCTGGCACTGGGAGCCTGTGATCATGGGGTCTCCTTTTACGGCATTGGTTCAGCGCTTTTGGCCGGTCAACGTTGGCGCACTTCCGCCGCTTGGTAGGCCGAGCAGAGGTCACGTGGTTGTGTGAGGATGCCAATCCAAGCCGTCGGCTTCGGGCGAAAGAATATTCCCTTTTGTCCGCGCATAATAATCCATAAAATCTATAAACTATTATCAATATCGCTAGGCTGTCCGCATCAACCTGTCAGGGGACAACAGATGAGCCAGCAACCCGAATCCATTCTCTCCAAGGGCCTTTCACGCCGCAGCGTCATCAAGGCGGCGGGTGTGACGGCCGTGGCCGCCGGCGCCGGTGTGATCGGCGCGCGCTCGACGCGCTACGCCATCGCCGGCAATCTCATTCCGATCAAGCTGGAATGGACCGAGGTCGCCGCCTGCCATTCGCCCGTCGGTTTCGGCCTGTCCAAGGGCATCTATGCCAAGCGCGGCCTCGACGTGGAACTGTTCTATCAGGGTGCCAGCGGCCAGACGCTCATCCAGGCGCTCGCCACCCGCAAGGCCGAGGCCGGTCCGGGCCTGCTCTACGATTGGCTGAAGCCGATCGAGCAGGGGTTCGATGTGCGCCTGTTTGCCGGCTCGCATGGCGGCTGCCAGAGCATTCTCGTCCAGCCGGATTCCGACATCAAGACGCTGACCGACCTCAAGGGCAAGACGATCGGCACCTTCGACGTCATGTCGCCCTCGCGCGTCGCCTTCTCGGTCGCGCTCGCCAAGGCCGGCCTCAACACGGAAACCGACGTCACCTGGAAGGTCTTCCCCTTCGATCTCGTCGCCGAGGGTGTTCTGAAGGGTGAGGCGGATGCCGTCGCGCATATGGACCCCTGGGCCTATTCCTACGAGAAGAAGCATGGTTTCCGCCGCGTGGCGGATACGCAGACCGGCACCTTCAAGGACCGCGTCTGCTGCGTGCTCGGCGTCAACGGCGATTATTATGAAGCCAACAAGGATGCCATCAAGCGCGTCGCCGCCGCCAATCTGGAAATCCACCAATACACGGCAAAGCACCCGGACGAAGTCGCCAAGTGGTATTTCGACACGCTGAAACCCGGCCTATCGCTTGAAGACCTCACGGAAGTGCTCGCTTCCTACACCTATCACGACCATTGGTTCGGCAAGGACCTGCTGAAGGAAGTGCAGATCGGCTACGAGGACCTGAAGCTCACCGGCGTCATCGATGCAGGCACCGATCCGGCCGAGATTGCCAACCGCATCACCATCGACATCTTCGCGTGATGCCATGAGCGCGGCGGTCGAGGATACATTCGAGGGGGCGGGGCGGCGATCCTTCACCCTGCCTTTCACGGGCATTTGGCGCAACGGGCTTTTCGCGGCCGGCACGTGGACTCTCACCGCGGCTCTGACCTATGGTCTGCCCGATGTCATCACCTGGGGCGCGACGGAGCTTTTTGCCACCGCAGCGCTCGTCGGCGCGGGGATTTTCCTCGCGCTGTCGGTGACGGTGCACAGGCTCGGCAGCGCCGGCCGCACGCTCGTGCATTATGGGCCGTGGTTCATCGTGCTCGGCCTGTGGCTTGCCGTCTGGGAAGTGCTGACGGCCAAGCTTGGCTGGCTGCCAAAACCGTTCTTCTCGCCACCGCAGGGCCTGCTGCATGTCTATGTGACGGACTGGGACCGATTGCTGATCTGCATCGCCTATACCGGGCGTCTCTGGGGGCTCGGCTTCTTCTCGGGCATCCTCGTCGGCTTTGCCGGCGGCGTGGCGCTCGGCTGGTCAAAACGTTTTGCCTATTGGGGCATGCCGCTTCTGAAGCTGATCGGCCCGGTGCCGGCAAGCGCCTGGATTCCTTGCACCTTCTTCATCTTCCCCTCGACTTTCCATGCCTCGATCTTCCTTGTGGCGCTCGCATCCGGCATTCCGGTGGCGATCCTCACGGCGGCCGGCGTCAGCCAGGTCAACCGTTCCTTCTACGACGTCGCCCGCACGCTCGGCGCCGACAATCGTTTCCTGATCTTCAAGGTGGCGATCCCGGCTTCGTTGCCGAATGTCTTCGTCGGCATCTTCATGGGGCTCTACTATTCCTTCGCCGTGCTGGTCGTTGCCGAAATGCTCGGCGCCAAGTTCGGCCTCGGCTGGTATCTCCAGTTCAATACGGCCTATTCGGCCTATGCCAATGTCTATGCCGCCCTGATCATCATGGCGCTGATCTGCGCCGGGCTCGTGCGCTTGCTCTTCGTGGCGCGTGACCGCCTGCTCGGCTGGCAGAAGGGGATTCTTTGATGGCGCTCGCTCTCGCAGAAGCCAATCCCGTCGACAGCATCGCGCTCGATGTGGAAGGCGTTTCCCATCGCTACGAGGTCGACGGCAAGGATTTGCAGGTTCTCGACAATGTCAGCCTGACGATCGCACCAGGCGAATTCGTCGCTCTGCTCGGTCCATCAGGCTGCGGCAAGTCCACGCTGCTGCGCCTGGCCGCCGGTTTGGAAACGGCGACGGCCGGCAAGGTGCTGGAGGATGGCCGTCCCATCACCGCGCCGAACCCCGACCGCATCCTCGTTTTCCAGGATGCGACGCTGTTTCCCTGGCGCACGGTGCGCGACAATATCGCGACCGGCCTCGAAGCGCGCGGCCTCATCGGCACGAAGGGCTACCGCATCGACGAGATGCTGAAGCTGGTCAAGCTCGAAGGTTTTGAGGATTTTTACCCGCACCAGCTCTCTGGCGGCATGGCGCAGCGCGCAGCCCTTGCCCGCGCGCTCGTCAACGATCCGAAGCTGCTGTTGCTCGACGAACCCTTCGGCAAGCTCGACTCGCTGACCCGCCTGCGCATGCAGAATGAACTGCTCGACCTCTGGAAGAGCGCCGGCTTCACTGCGCTGCTCGTCACGCATGACGTGGAGGAGGCGCTGCTGCTCGCCGACCGCGTCATCGTGCTGTCCGACCGGCCGGCCTCGATCGTCGCGGAAATCCGGGTCGACCGGCCCCATCCGCGGCGGCGCGACGATGCCACGCTGGTGGCGCTGCGCAGCCAGCTGCTCGAGAAGCTGGGGATAT
>CBFGOD010000209.1:0-7489 GCA_965650295.1 uncultured Shinella sp.
GTGCCAGCACCTTGGCGATCTGGTCTTCCGAGAGCGCTGCCACCTGCTGTTTGGTGAGCAGGTTCTGCATTTTCAGCGAGGCCAGCACGCCGGCATCGAACGTATCGCCGGCGCCGACCGTATCGACGACGGTCACGCGCTCGCTCGGCACCGTGACCTTGTGCGCGGCGGTGTAGCCGACCGCGCCTTCCGCGCCGCGCGTGACGACGACGAGCTTGGCGCCGTGGTGCAGCCAGTGGCGGGCGAGCGCATCCTCATCGCCCTCAAGGCCGAACCAGGCGAGATCCTCATCGGAGAACTTGACGATATCGGCCATCGCAGCCATCCGGCGGATGCGGGCCATATGCGCATCCTTGTCCTTGATGAAGCCGGGGCGGATGTTCGGGTCGAGCGAGATGACGCGCTTGTCGTGCTCGCGCTTCAGAAGCGCCTCGTAGGTCGAGCCGCAGGGCTCGGGAATGAGGCTGATCGCGCCGAAATGCAGCGCCTCGCAATCATCGTCGAGATCCGGAAGCTCGGCCTCGGTGATCATGCGGCCGGCGGTGCCCTCGTCGTAGAAGGCATAGGTCGCGTGACCGTTGACCAGCTTGACGAAGGCGACGGTGGTCAGGCGCGACAGGGTTGCGCAATAGCTGTAGTCGACGCCGCTTTCGGCCAGCGTCTTGCGCAGGATGTCGCCCATCATGTCGTCGGAAAGGCCGGTGAAGAAGCCCGTGGGAACACCGAGGCGGCCGAGCGCGATCGCCGTGTTGAAGATCGCCCCGCCGGCATAGGGCGCATAGGCATCTTCGCCGAGCGTCGTCGTCCGCGGCAGCATGTCGATCAGCGCTTCACCACAACACAGGATCATCCGGAATCCTCCCATCGAATTTCAATCGATTTAATCGATCATGATCAAAAGCACCAGAGGTTTTTACGACGTGGGCAGTTCCGCCACGCCACCATGGGCGGCAGACCAGACGAGCGGCGCATCGAAAAAGGCCTCGACGGAGGCGAGCGTCGCGTCATCGAACAGCTTTTCGGCGCGCGCGACGGCCAGCACATCCCGCCAGGTGGCGATGTGGTGCAGTTTCACGCCGCCATTGGCATAGCGGGCTTCGGCTTCCTTGAAGATGCCGTAGTAGAACAGCGACATGCCGTGATCCACGACACCGCCGGCGGCACGAATGGCGTCGATGAAGGTGAACATCGAGCCGCCGACGGTCACGAGATCCTCGATGACCAGCACGCGCGCGCCTTCGGGCATCACGCCTTCGATCTGCGCGTTGCGGCCATGGCCTTTCGGCTTCTTGCGCACATAGACCATCGGCAGGCTGAGGCGGTCGGCAAGCAGGGCCGCGAAGGGAATGCCGGCCGTCTCGCCGCCGGCGATCACGTCGATGCGCTCGAAGCCGACATTGCGGGTCAGCGTGGCGGCGGCGAAATCCATGATGGCCGAGCGGATGCGCGGATAGGAGAGCAGCTTGCGGCAATCCATATAGACCGGGGAGGCCATGCCGGAGGCGAGCTTGTAGGGTTCCTCGGGGCGGAAATGCACCGCCTTGATCTCCCACAGCATGCGGGCCATCAGCTCCGCCATCACGTCTCTGTCCGGAAAGGAATTGGAAAACATCGGCATCTCCCGCATGATTTTGTCCTCGTGCGCATAGCAGCAAGAGCCGCGGCTTTCCAGCGTTCGCGCAACGAAAAACCCTCCCCGGAGGCCGGAGAGGGTTTCTGGAGGACCAGATTTTGCCGTTGGCTCAGGCGCCGCGGCGGGCGTCGACCGAGATGGAGCCCGGGCCGAAGGCGGCGAGAACGAGGAAGCCGCCGGCGATCGTGATGTTCTTCCACATCATCAGGCCGTTGAAGACGGTGAGCAGGCCGTTTGCGCCTTCCGGGAAGTCCGGAACGTTGATCGCACCGCTGTGGAAGACGAGCGCGGTGAACACGCAGAAGGCAGCGAGCAGATAGGAGGCGATCTTCGTCTGGAAACCGACGAGAATGAAGAGGCCGGCGACGACTTCGAAAATGCCGGCGACGTAAGCGAGGGCCGTCGAGGCCGGGAGGCCTGCACCGGCGATCATGCCGGCGGTGCCCGAGGGATCGATCAGCTTGGGGAAGCCGGCGGTGAGGAACATGAGGGAAAGAAGAATGCGTCCGACGAGGACGACGACGTTCTGTGGCATGGGTAAGCTCCTGAGGCTTGGCGTTTGCGTTGGCAGAGAGATATCAGCTTTCCCTTGTCAAACTAGTCGGGGCATCAGAAGACAGATCGTTCTCATTTAGTGAACGATCTCCTGTTCCCGATGGAACAGAAACCGGCGCGGCCCTGTGCGAAAAGGAGACAACACCCCGCCTGTCTCCTCCGGATCCCCCATGCGCCATTATCTTCTCGCCCTTGCTCTTGCCGCCGCATCCCTCGCACTCAGCACACCCGGCCAGGCCGGCGCATCCTATGCCTCTGCCCAGCAGGGCTATTACGGTCACTATCAGCAGACCTGCATCACGAAGCGCGTGCGCACGGAAGACCACACGGGCAAGACCGTCACCAAACGCGTGCGGATCTGCCAATAGGACGGGACCGGCCCAAACTGTCCGTTCTTTTCTGTTGCAAGCGCTCACCGGCTGGGCGAAGATTTCGGTGGAGCGGCCCGTCTTCATCGTATCAGGGGCGGCCGGGGGAAACCGGATATGAACGAGATCAACAAGAGTGCCGCGTTTTGGCGTTCTTTTCCGATTTTCGAGGGGTTCAGCAAGGAAACGATCGGCGAGATCGCCGCCATCGCGACCTGGCGCCGCTGGCCGGCGGGAACCGTCATCTTCCAGCGCGGCGACGAGGGCAACTATCTCATCGTGCTCGTTTCCGGTCGCATAAAACTGTCGCTGATCACGCCGCAGGGCAAGGAACTGTCGCTGCGCCAGCTCGAGGCCGGCTCGATCCTCGGTGAAATGGCGATCCTCGATGGCCAGCCGCGTTCGGCGGACGCGACCTCCGTGACGCCGACCGAAGGCTATGTCATCGCCAAGCGCGATTTCCTCGACGTGCTGACCCGCAATCCGACGGCCGCGCACGCGATCATCCACTATCTCTGCACCAAGCTGCGCGAGACGACCGAGCAGCTGGAAACCATCGCGCTCTACGATCTCGATTCCCGCGTCGCCCGCTTCTTCCTGGCGACGCTGCGCAACATTCATGGCGACGAACTGCCCGACAGCGCCAATCTCCAGCTTTCGCTGAGCCAGGGCGAGATCGCCAGCATCGTCGGCGCAAGCCGGCCGAAGATCAACCGGTCGATCCTGGCGCTGGAGGAGGCCGGCGCGATCCGCCGCAACGACGGCATCATCCATTGCCATATCGGCCGGCTGCAGAACATCGCCGAGCCGGATGACGACTAACAGGCCGGCGGCCCGGAACGGGAGCGGCCGATCATGATCGCCAAGAAATTCAGACCGCTTGTCGCCGGCCTCGTTGCGAGCCTTGCCGGCGCGCTTGCTCTGTACGTCATGGGCGAGACGGCGCTGGAGCAGCAGCGTGAATTCTATTTCGATGCCCTGACCCAGGCGGTTCCGGCAGCCAAGAGCGACGCGATCGTCGTGGTCGATATCGACCGCAAGGCCTTCCAGAGCGTGCCGGGCCGCGAATGGACGCGCACGCAGACCGCCGATCTCATCGACCGCCTCGCCGCCGCCAAGCCCACTGCCATCGCCTTCGATTTCGTCTTCAGCACCGATTGCGCGGCCGACGAGCCGGCCAATGCAGCACTTTCCGGCGCCATCGCCAAGGTGCCGACCGTGCTGGGCTTCCTGATCGGCGAAGCGACGGACGGCGCACCGCATCCCGTGCCGGCGCTTGCCCTGCAAAAGCCGGTCGCCGTCCCCGATCTCTGGTTCATCGACGGTACGGAAAGCTCCTGCCCTTTCCTGCAGGACAAGGCGATCTCGGCGTCGGCTTCCTTCCTCGTCGGCGACGAGGATGCCGTGGTGCGCCGCGTGCAGGCCTATGCCATCGTCGGCAATGCCGCCTATCCGGCAATCGGCGTGGAGGCCGCACGGCTGGCCGCCGGCGCCCGCACACCCGTTCTCGGCGGCAATCCCGTCTGGCTGCGCCACGATGCGCGCATCCTCAGGCTCGATGAGGACGGCAGCCTGCGCTTCGTCGCCAGCAACGCGGCCGCCATCAGTGCCAGAACCTTTTCCGCTGCCGATATCGTGGCAGGGAAGGTCCCGCCGGATAAAATCGCCGGCAAGGTCGTGCTGATCGGCAGCAGCCTGCCCAATCTCGGCGGCCTGCGCGCCAGCGCCTCCATGCCACTCGAACCCTCCGTGCAGATTCATGCCGACGTCGCCAATGCGATCCTGACCGACCACATCCCGATGCGCGATCCCGGCCTTGCCCCGGTCGAGGCGGGCTTTGCCTTTCTAATGGGGGCCGCAGCCGCCCTGGCGGCCGCGCGGCTTCGCCCGCTCTTCGCGGCCTTTGCCGGCATGACCCTCGTTGGCCTGGTCTTCGGCGCGTCGGTGCTGCTCTACATGCGCACGGCGCTCTTGTCCGATGCAATCGGCGTCTCGCTGATCGTCGCCACGGCCGCACTTGTCACCGGCCTCCTGCAATTCGCCCATATCCGCCGCGCCGAGGCGACGGCGCGGCAGCGCTTTGCACAGTACCTGCCGCAATCGGTCGTCTCGCGTTACATAGACAATCCCGACATGGCGCGCGTGGCCGGCGAGGAGCGGCAGGTCACCGCCCTCTTCACCGATATCGAGGGCTTTTCCGCGCTCGCGCAAAAAATCGGCCCGCACGACCTCGTCAAGCTGCTCGACATCTACTTTTCCGAGGTCAATGCGCTGGTCGCGCGCCATGGCGGCATGGTGGACAAGGTGGTGGGCGACGCCGTGCATGCGCTGTTCAACGCGCCCGACGATCTCGACCGCCATGTCGACAAGGCGCTCGCCTGCGCCGACGCAATCCGCGCCCTGACCGAGGAAATGCGCCGCCGCCCCGCCTTCCTGGAGAAGGATTTCGGGCGCACACGTCTCGGCATCGAGACAGGCATGGCGGTGCTGGGCGAAGTCGGCACCGGCGGCAAGCTCGACTACACCGCGCACGGCGACGCCGTGAACCTCGCCGCCCGCCTGCAGGATGCCAACAAGTTCCTCGGCACCCAGATCTGCGTCGGCCCGCGCGCGGCAAGTGAAACGAGCCGGACGCTGCGCGCCATCGGCAACCACGAGATCCGCGGCTTCGGCACGATGGATCTGTTTACGCTGGATTAGCGGATGCCGACGCTGGCATAGGCTTCGCGGATGCGGGCTTCACCCCATTTGATGACCTCGCCGGGGGCCGCACCCGGCGCGCTGATCTCGACGCCCTCGCCGCCGGAGACAGACCTTGTCACGCCACCACCGGTAACCTCGACGCGGCCGTGCTCGACGAAGACGGCGAAGGGAGCCTTGCGGCTCGGGCCGGCGAAGAATTTCGTGCCGCGCACGCCGATCATGCCGAAGGTCGTGCGCATGGTGAGGTCGATCTTGGCGAGCCCCTCCGGCCGGTCGAAGACCATCTGGCCGGTGCCGAGTTCGATGATGCCGCCCTGGCCCGCGATGAAGGTATCGATCAGGAGCTCCGTCTCGCTGCCGAGCATCAGGCTGGTATCCTCGCCGAGCGCCAGTTCGGCAAAACTGTCCTTGCCGGTCTTCACGAAGTCGTGGTCCATCAGGCTCGCGCCGGCCTTCAGGCCTTCCTGATGCTCGGCATGTTTGCGGCTGACATCGCCGGTGATCTCGACGGCCTTGCCGATGATCGTGTTGGCCTGCGTGGCGCGAAGCCCCGCACCGAGAAGCGCCAGCGTGCTGCCGGCGATGAACAGCCGGCGGCTGAGGGTGACAGGGCGGAACGTATCGAGCGTTGGCATGACACACCTTTCGCGGGACGGAACCCGCCTGGATGAATTAAACTCGGGCGCCGCGCTACATCCACCGTGCACACCGCCAGCAATGACTACCCTTATGCGCCGCCTCCCGCCATCCCTCTGTTCCCGTGGAAACAGCCGTTTTCCCCCGATCGTCTAGGGTGCCCTCATCAACGAAGGGAGATGGATCATGAACATTAGATCCCCAATGCTTGGAGTATCTGGGCTGAAGACGGCTGGCCGCGCCCTTTTCTTCGCGGTCCTTCTGGCCGGTGCCGATGGCGCCCATGCCGACACCATCGATGCCAAATGTGATGCCGCCGCCGGCAGCCGCTACGACATGACGCGCAATACGACCTTCGCGCCGGTCGAGCGCGAAGACATCCAGATCGGCGCGGCCCTTTCGGCCTGCCGCGCGGCCTACAATGCGGAGCGCAGCCCGCGCATGGCCTTCCAGCTGGCCCGCGCCCTGGAACGCGCCGGTCAGGACCTCGAAGCCATGAAGCTTTATGCCGAGGCCGCAGCGCTCGGCCATACCGTCGCCATGGTCAATTATGGTGCGATACTCGGCAAGCGCGGCGATCCGGCCGCCGAATTCAACCATTACAAGAAGGCTGCCGAACTGGGCGATATGCTCGGCGCCTACAATCTGGCCGTCGCCTATCGTGACGGCATCGGCACCGATGTGAACGGCGCGGAAGCCGCCCGCTGGTTCGACAAGGCCGCCGCCAGCGGCGACGAGACGGCCGCCTTCAATCTCGGCGTGATGCTCGACGATGGCAGCCTCGTTGCCGAAGACAATGCGCGGGCCGCCGCCTACTACAAGCTCGCCGCCGAACGTGGCAGCATCGATGCCATGATCAATCTCGGTCTCATGCTGGAATCGGGCGAAGGCGTCGCCCAGGATCTCACCGCCGCCGCCGGCTATTTCGAGCAGGCCGCCGACAAGGGCGACAGTTTCGGCAAGCTGAAGATCGGCCTGATGCAGCAGAGCGGCACCGGCATCGTCAAGAACATCGAGCAGGCCGTGACCAGCCTCGTCGCCGCCTTCGAGATGCGCGACGTTGATCTCGAAGTCATCCTGCGCGACCAGCCGGAACAGCTGTCCGCCGATGCGCGCCTTGCCATCAAGCAGGTGCTGGCCGATCAGGACCTGATCGAGGATGCCGATACGGCGGAGATCGACCCCATCACCCTTGGCGCCATCGAAAAGCACTACGCCGCCAAGTGAGGAACAAAGACCCGGAGCGGCAGAACGCCGTTCCGGGTCTATTTGTCTTAGCGAATCTCGCCGGCCTGCGGACCCCAGGTGTCGGTCATCGCAAAACCGTCGGCCAGCGGATCGGTCGGGTCGAGCGCGATCTGGTGCAGGCCGAAGGTCCAGCCGCGGCCGGTGATGGTCGGGATGATCGCCTTGCGGCCGGCGACGACCGTCTCGGCTTCCAGCCCCACCTCGAACTGCGAACCGATGATCGAGCGCGAGCGGAACGTGTCGCCGACCTTGACGAGGCCGCGGGCGTGCAGCACGGCGAGGTTTGCCGAATTGCCGGTGCCGCAGGGCGAGCGGTCGACGCGGCCGGGCTTCAGTGTCGTGCAGG
>CBFGOD010000210.1:0-7463 GCA_965650295.1 uncultured Shinella sp.
ACGCGCATGAGGTCAAGGCTTTGCTCGGCGGAAAGGCTATGGCTGTCGAGCCCGTCAATCTGCCACCGGCACAGGATATTGCGGTTCTCGCACAACAGGGTCAGCCGCGCGCGCAAGGGGGCGAGCCACTCCGCGAGGGGGCGGTCGGCCGGATAGGTCCCCGTCGATGTATCGATCACGAGGCGCAGTTCATCGCGCAGGTCCTTCAGCATCGACAGGAAGCGCCCGGGCGAGATGTCGCCCGTGCCATGTTCCAGCGCTGCGATATTGTTGACCAGCGTCGCCCCCATGCCGTCGTGAAGATTGTGCGCCAGACGCATTCGTTCCGCCATCCGGCTGCTGGCAAGCCGAAGCTCGTGCTGGTGATTGAGCACGACCGCGAGTTCCTCCCGCGCCGCTTCGATCTTTCCGGTCAGCTCGTCGTTGAATTGTTCGACCCGCGTCATCGCGGAAACGAATTTCCAGGCGAGGACGATCGCCATGCAGACGATCAGGATCTGCGAGGTTATCGGCGCATAATAGATGTTGCGGTGCCATAGGCCGGCGAACACCAGTTGATCGTGAACAGCCGCGGCGAGGGTGAGGATGTTCGTGGTGTTAAGCATCCAGTGATCGATGCGCCGGCTTCGCCAGGTCGACACGAAGAACAGCGAAATGGTGCCGAGGTAGACCGCCGAGGCGAAGCCGGACAGAATGAGGCGTGTCAGCCCGATCTGATCGTGAGGGACGGCGATCATGAGCGTCAGGCCCGCGAGGAATCCGGCCCCCAGTAGCGCCTCGACGCGCGGGAGCCGCCGTTCGAGGAAGCGGATCACGAACATGCAATAGCTGGCGGTGAACAGCAGGAGGGCGATCAGCGTCGTGCGCGACCAGCCGTCGGTCGTCGCAAAGGGCCAGGGGGTGGTCGCGACCAGATTGAGCGAATAGCCTGACCATGCGAACAGCGCGAGGCTGTACCAGCCATAAGCGGCTTCGCGCCGCCGCATCAGCCAGATCGCGAAAAAGAAGGTCGCGAGCGCGACGGTGATGCCGAGGTTGAAGGTGGGGAGTACGCGTCGCAGCCAGTGGGTACGATCGTAGCGCGCCTGTATCGTCGCCGGATCGCCCAGCGCGACCGGCCCGAGACCCGGCTGGTAGATTGCATAACCCGAAACCCGGACGAGCAGGACATTTCGTCCCTCGCGCAGGACGGGCGGAGAGAGTAGCCAGCGACGCGGCATGTTCCACGAACGCGACATGGGTTCGGTCAGATGCGCGTCGCGGGCAATCGGGGATCCGTTCAGATAGGCGGCGCCGGCCAGCGTCCAGTAGTCGAGCATCAGCTCGGGATTTCGAACTGCAGCATCAGGTAATCGCCGCGCGTCATGCCGCCGACGGTGCGCTTGGCATCTTCATCGGTCACCGTGCCGTTGGCGCCGGGCACCACGACGATGACGTTCTCGCCATCGTCTTCAGCGACAAGAATATGGGCCGTGCCGGTGGCATCGGCGGCATAGCGCACGCCGTTGAGGTCGACGGCGGCATCGGCGAGCAGCGCGAGCGCCTGGCTGCCGAGGCGATCGTCGCCGACGGCGCCGGCCATGCGCACCATGGAGCCGGCCCGGCGGGCGGCGAGCGCCTGGTTGGCGCCCTTGCCGCCGGCGGCGGTGGTGAAGCTGGTGCCCATGACGGTTTCACCGGGCTTCGGCAGGCGTTCTGGCGTGGCGATGAGGTCCATGTTGATGGAGCCGAAGACGGTGATCATGAGCGTTGCCCCTGTTGTTTCCGCCGGACACTGCCCGAGGCGGTCAGTCTTCGTCAACTATCCTCAGGCGCAACTGGCCCGACCGGCTTTCAACTGTTGTTTCCGCCTGTGGAGAAGACGGCGAAATCGTCTCGAATTCCAGCTCGCCGATGCGCGCGCCGCGCCGCGCAAGCTTCTCCGTCGACGTGAGAATCAGGTCCACATCCTTCTGGGCGGAGGTGAAATGACCGTGCAGCTTGCGCACCCGGTCGTCGAGCCGCGTCAAATCGTCCATCAGCCTAACGACCTCGCCCTGGATGACATGGGCCTGCTCGCGCATGCGCTGGTCCTTCAGCAGCGCCTGAAGCACCTGCACCGAAAGCATCAAGAGCGAGGGCGAGACGATGACTATGCGGGCGCGGTGCGCCTTCTGCACCACGGCCTCGAAATTTTCGTGGATGCTCGCGAAGATCGATTCCGAGGGCACGAAGAGGAAGGCGGTGTCCTGCGTCTCGCCGGCCAGCAGATATTTTTCGGCGATATCGCGGATATGGATTTCCATGTCGCGGCGAAACTGCTGGGCGGCGACCTTGGCCGCCTCCGGCGAACGCCCGTCCGACATGGCGTTCCAGGCCTCCAGCGGAAACTTCGCATCGACGACCAGCGGCGGCTGGCCGTTGGGCATGCGGATGGTGCAGTCGGGGCGCACGCCGTTGGAAAGCTGCGCCTGGAACTGGTAGGCGCCCGATGGCAGGGCGTCGGCGATGATGGTCTCCATGCGCGACTGGCCAAAGGCGCCGCGTGTCTGCTTGTTGGAGAGGATGGCTTGCAAGCCGACGACATCCTTTGCCAGCGACTGGATGTTGGTCTGGGCCGTATCGATGACGGCAAGACGCTCCTGCAGGCGGCGCAGGTTCTCATGCGTTGCGCGGGTCTGTTCGGAAATCGACTGGCCGAGCCGCTGGGTCAGGCCGTCGAGCCGCGTGTTGATCGCCTGGTTGGTCTCCGACTGCTTGGCGCCGAAGACCTCGGCCATGGCGGCGACACGCCCCTGCATTTCCGTCTGCGCCTTCAGAAGCTCGGTGAACCGCAGCTCCGCCATCGCGGCCTCTGCGCGCTGGCGCGCCTGGCTGCGGCGCGCCGACAGCAGGCCGAAAATGCCGAGAAGCACGGCCGCAAGCAGCGCCAGCACCGGGCCGGGACCACCGAGCCGTGCGAGCAGAGAGGCGACGAGACTATCGAAGGAAGGATCAATCATGCGGCGACCATACCATGGTTTGGCGCGGAAACCAGATCATAACGTGAACAAATTCAAAGCATCGGCCGCGCTGGAACGGCCAAGCCGATTGAAAGCGCAAAAAAACCGCGCTAAGGAGGCGCATGACCATCAAGCCGCTGATTATCCTTCCCGATCCGATCCTTCGCCAGGTTTCGAGCCCCATCGAGACCATCGACAGCGAGGTGAAGAAGCTCGCCGACGACATGCTGGAAACCATGTACGATGCCCCCGGCATCGGCCTAGCCGCGATCCAGATCGGTGTCGCGCGCCGCATGCTCGTGCTCGACGTGTCGAAGGATGGCGAGGACAAGCGGCCGCTCGTCTTCATCAACCCGGAAATCGTTGCCTCCACGGATGCGCGTTCGGTCTATGAGGAAGGCTGCCTGTCGATCCCGGATTATTATGCCGAAGTCGAGCGCCCCGCCGGCATCACCGTCAAGCATCTGGACCGCGACGGCAAGGAACAGCTGACGGAGGCCGACGGCCTGCTCGCCACCTGCCTGCAACACGAGATCGACCACCTGAACGGCGTGCTGTTCATCGACCATATTTCCAAGCTGAAGCGCGAAATGGTGATCCGCAAGTTCACCAAGGCCGCGAAGATGCGCGGCAGCAAGGCGCTCTGAGCGGCATTTGCTTTTATAGAACGGAGGCTGACCGATGGCCCTTCGCATCATTTTCATGGGCACGCCGGATTTCTCCGTTCCGACGCTCGCAGCGCTCAAGCAGGCCGGCCACGAGATCGTCGCCGTCTATTCGCAGCCACCCCGCCCCGCCGGCCGGCGCGGCCTGGAACTGGTGAAGTCGCCGGTGCATCAGGCCGCCGAACTGCTCGGCATTCCCGTCCACACGCCCATCAATTTCCGCGAAGAGGCCGATCGCACGGCGTTTCGCGAACTGGATGCGGATGTCGCCGTCGTCGTCGCCTATGGGCTGCTGCTGCCGGAGGCCATCCTCTCGGGCACGCGCCTCGGCTGCTACAACGGCCATGCCTCGCTCCTGCCGCGCTGGCGTGGCGCCGCTCCCATCCAGCGGGCGATCATGGCGGGCGATGCCGAGACCGGCATGATGGTCATGAAGATGGACAAGGGGCTCGACACCGGTCCCGTCGCGATGACCAGCCGTATCGCGATCACGGATACGATGACGGCCGGCGAGTTGCACGACAAGCTGATGCAGGCGGGCGGCAAGCTGATGGCGGAAGCCATGGGCAAGCTCGAGGCCGGCGACCTGCCGCTGACGCCGCAGGCCGAGGACGGCGTGCTCTACGCCGCCAAGATCGACAAGGCGGAGACGCGCATCGATTTCTGCCGTTCGGCCCGCGACGTACACAACCATATCCGCGGCCTCTCGCCCTTCCCCGGCGCCTGGTTCGAGCTGCCGATCGCCGGCAAGCCGGAGCGGGTGAAGGTCCTGGCAAGCGCGCTTGCCGCTGAAACGACCGTCAAGCCGGCCGGCACGGTGGTCGACGACCATCTGACCATCGCCTGCGGCGATGGCGGTACGGTGCGGCTCGTGCGGTTGCAGAAGGCCGGTGGCAAGCCGCTCGATGCCGGCGATTTCCTGCGCGGCACGCCGGTCGCCGCCGGTCAGGTCCTCGCCTGATGCCGCGCTATCGCCTGCGCATCGAATATGACGGTACGCCCTATGTCGGCTGGCAGCGGCAGGACAACGGTCCCTCCGTGCAGGGCGCCATCGAGGCGGCAATCCTGTCGCTGACCGGCGAGACCGTTTCGATCCGCGGCGCGGGACGCACGGATTCCGGCGTGCATGCCATGGGACAGGTCGCCCATGCCGATCTTTCCCGCGACTGGAAGGAACACACGCTGCGCAACGCGCTGAACGCCCATCTCGGCATGGCGGGCGAACGCGTCGCCATTCTCGATGCGGCGGAAGTGCCCGACGATTTCGACGCGCGGTTTTCCGCAAAGAAGCGGCACTATCTCTATCGCATCATCTCCCGCAAGGCGCCGCTGGCGCTGGAAGCGAACCGCGCCTGGTTCGTCGCGAGGGATCTCGACCATGAAGCGATGCATGAAGCCGGGCAGATGCTGGTCGGCCGGCACGACTTCACGACCTTTCGCGCCGCCCAGTGCCAGGCAAACAGCCCGATCCGCACGATCGACCGGCTGGAGGTGACGCGCAGCGGCGATCTCATCGAGATGCGCGTCTCGGCCCAGAGTTTCCTGCACAACCAGATCCGCTCCTTCGCCGGCACGCTGAAACTGGCCGGCGAAGGCAAGTGGACGGCGGAAGACGTGCGCAGAGCGCTGGAAGCGCTGGATCGCAAGGCCTGCGGCCCCGTGGCGCCGCCGGATGGGCTCTACTTCATGGCGGTCGATTATTAAGCCGGCAGCGTGCCGAGCAGGCCCTGTAATTCCTGCCCGGCGATCATCGGCGGCAGCACGAAGATCGCCGTGATGGCAGCGGCCAGTAGCGTCTGCTTGCCGACGCACATCCAGACCAGCCGGAACTGAAGCACGACGCTTGCGCCGAAGACCACATAGAGCAGCAGGCCGGCAAAAGGCGCGCTGGCGGGCAGGACCAGTGTCAGCGCGAAGGGAACGGCCACCGCATAGGCGAAGGGCACGGCGATCCAGTTGCTCGCCGTCACGACGGTTGCGAGATATTTGCCGTAGCCCAGGGGGCGGGCGAGCACGGCCAGCAACACCAGCGGCAGCAGCCAGCCGACGAGATCGATGAAGGCGAGCTTCACGAAGAAGGTGACGCCGGCGGAGGTCTCCGCCGGCATGCCGGCGAGATAATAGATACGCCACGACGCCCAGATGACGGCGAAGGCGGGAAGGCACCAGACGACCGCCCAGAACGAGCGGGCAAGGCCGCGCATCGTCAGATCCAGCCAGTCGAAGCCTTCCTGCTTCTGTTTCAGGAGCAGATAGACACCGGTCAGATAGTAGAGGACTTCATCAAGTCCGGGCATCGCCGAACCAGCGCTGGATGAAGGTTTCGTAGATCACGGTCAGCGTTTCCAGATCGGCAACCGCCACGCGCTCGTCCACCATATGCATGGTCTGGCCGACGAGGCCGAATTCCAGCACCGGGCAATAATCCTTGATGAAGCGCGCATCCGACGTGCCGCCCGTCGTCGAGAGTTTCGGTGCCCGGCCGGTGACGGCTTCGACGGCGCCGGACATGGAGGCGATCAGGCTGTTGTTGCGCGTCAGGAAGACATGGCTCGGGCGCTCGGCCCAGGTGATGTCGTAGGAAAGCGGTGCGCGGCCGGGGCGCAGCTTCTCGTCGGCGGCCGCGGCATCGAGGCGGCGCACGATCTCGCCCATCACGGTCTCGGCCGTCCAGGTGTCGTTGAAGCGGATGTTGAAGCTCGCCGTCGCCTTGCCCGGCACGACATTGGTCGCGCGGTTGCCGACGTCGATGGTCGTGACTTCGAGGTTCGACGGCTGGAAGCTCTCCGTGCCCGCGTCGAAGGGCGGATACATCAGGGCGTCCGTCAGAGCGACGACGCCGCGCACGGCATTGTCGGCGAGATGCGGATAGGCGGCGTGGCCCTGCACACCCTGCACGGTGATCGTGCCGGAAACGGAGCCGCGCCGGCCGATCTTGATCATGTCGCCGAGCTGGTCCGGATTGGTCGGCTCGCCGACGAGGCAGGCATCCCAGCGCTCGCCGCGCGCGGCCGCCCATTGCAGAAGCTTGATCGTGCCGTTGACGGCCGGGCCTTCCTCATCGCCGGTGATCAGGAAGGAGACGGAGCCCTTCGGCGGGCCATGTTTCTCGATATGGCGGGCGACGGCGGCGACGAAGCAGGCGATCCCGCCCTTCATGTCAACGGCGCCGCGGCCGAACATCTCGCCATTGGCGATCTCGGCGCCGAACGGATCATGCGTCCAGGCCGCCGCGTCGCCGACGGGCACCACGTCCGTATGGCCGGCAAACATCAGATGCGGTCCCTCGCTGCCGATCCGGGCATAGAGGTTTTCGATATCGGGCATGCCGGGCTCGGTCGCGACCATACGCTCCACCTTGAAGCCGAGCGGCTCCAGCATGGCGGCAAGCGCGGTCAGCGCGCCGCCTTCGGCTGGCGTTACGGAGGGGCAGCGGATGAGTGTGGCGAGGTTTTGGATCGGATCGGCAGAGGTCATGAGGCACGCGGTCACGGCATGAGAACAGGGAAAATCGAGATGTAGCGACCGGCCGGGGATTTGTCACGCGCGGTCAGGGGCAGCGAGCGTCAGTCCTTCGGGCGGTTGGGCACGCGGCCGTAGTCGTTGGCGCCGTTGGTGCCGGGCCAGACCAGAAAGGCGATGAGCGCGAAGAAGGAGATCGCGGGAATGAACAGGCAGATGATCAGCGCCACCGGCAGGTTCATGTCGTGCAGCCGCTTGATCGTCAAAAGGATGGAGGAGATCGTCGAGGCGATGCCGACGCCGACGAAGACGAAGGACCAGAACAGGAAGGACGGGTCTTCCTTGGGCACCATGA
>CBFGOD010000211.1:0-7453 GCA_965650295.1 uncultured Shinella sp.
GGTTCGGATGCGATCTTGTTGATGTCGCGGTTGCCACGAGCGGGCTTGGCGGCGTCTTCGAGATCGGCGGCGGCTTCCTCGACGGCCGGTTCGACCGGCGTCGTTTCTTCCACAACGGCTGCCGGCTGCGCTTCGATTTCCACGCGGGCCGCTTCGTCGGTGGTCACCTCTTCGGCAGCGGCCTTGGCGCGGCTCTTGCGGGCGCGCTTCGGCTTGGCCGGTGCCTCTTCGGCAACGGCTTCGACCGGCGTTTCCTCGGCGACGACAGCGACTTCCGCTACCTCGGCTTCAACGGCGACGCTCTCTTCGGCTTCGCCCTCGTCACCATCGTCATCGCCTTCCCCCGATGCTTCGACAGCACCGTCTTCCGGACGATTGCGACGGCCGCCACGCTTGCCACGGCGGCGACGCTTGCGGCGATCGCCGGCATCGTCAGAGGCTTCGGCAGACTTCGGTGCTTCCGCGCCGTCGTCACCATCTGCCTCGGCGTCGTCATCCTCGAGCGCATCGTCGTCACCGGCCTGTTCGCCACCGAAGGAGGCGGTGTCGGCACCTTCGCCATCGCGGCCACGGCCACGGCGGCGGCGGCGGCGCTTGCGCTTGTTGTTGCGGCCGTTGTCATCCGAGGAGGTGGAGGTCTGGGCAGCCGGTGCGGCGGCGGCCGGACGTGCTGCTTCTTCCTCTTCTTCGTCGATCTCGTCCTCGATCACGACGTCGTCGTCTTCCGGTTCCGGCTCGAAATGCAGGATCTGCTCGATCTTGACCGGGTTCTCGACGGCTTCGCCACGATCGATCGCAAAATGCTGCGCGCCGACATGGGCATCGGCCTCGATGATGATGGCGACGCCGAAGCGGCCTTCATAATCGATGATCGTGCCGCGCTTGTGGTTGAGCAGGTAGAGCGCGATATCGGGCGTCGTGCGGACGCTGATATTGTGCGTGGTGTTCTTGAGGAGATACTCCTCGATGCCGCGCAGGACATGCAGCGCCACCGACGACTGCGAGCGTACATGGCCCGTGCCGTTGCAGTGCGGGCAGGTCTGCATGGTCGATTCGAGAACCGATGCGCGGATACGCTGGCGCGACATTTCGAGCAGGCCGAAATGCGAGATGCGGCCGACCTGGATGCGCGCGCGATCGTTCTTGAGATGGTCCTTCAGACGCTTCTCGACGGAACGGTTGTTGCGCTTCTCCTCCATGTCGATGAAGTCGATGACGACGAGACCGGCAAGGTCGCGCAGGCGCAGCTGGCGCGCGACTTCCTCGGCAGCTTCCAGGTTCGTCTGGAGCGCGGTCTCTTCGATCGAGTGCTCACGCGTCGAGCGGCCGGAGTTGACGTCGATCGAGACCAGCGCCTCGGTCTGGTTGATGATGATGTAACCGCCGGACTTCAGCGTCACCTGCGGCTGCAGCATACGGTCGAGCTGGGCTTCGATCCCCGAGCGCGAGAAGATCGGATGCACGTCGCGATAGGGCTGAACGACCTTCGCATGGCTCGGCATCAGCATCTTCATGAAGGCTTTCGCTTCGCGGTAGCCTTCCTCGCCGGCAACGACGATCTCGCTGATGTCCTTGTTGTAGAGGTCGCGGATCGAGCGCTTGATCAGCGAGCCTTCCTCGTAGACGAGGGTCGGCGCCGTCGATTGCAGCGTCAGCGTGCGGACATTCTCCCACAGGCGCATCAGGTATTCGAAGTCGCGCTTGACCTCGACGCGGGTGCGGTTGGCACCGGCGGTGCGCAGGATGACGCCCATGCCCTGCGGAACTTCGAGATCGCGGGCGATTTCCTTCAGGCGCTTGCGGTCCTGAAGATTGGTGATCTTGCGGGAAATGCCACCGCCGCGCGCCGTGTTCGGCATCAGGACGGAGTAGCGGCCGGCCAGCGACAGATAGGTGGTGAGAGCAGCACCCTTGTTGCCACGCTCTTCCTTGGCGACCTGCACGAGCAGGATCTGGCGGCGCTTGATGACTTCCTGGATGCGGTACTGCTTGCGCGGCTTGCGGCTCACACGGTCCGGCACCTCTTCCATGGCGTCTTCGGCGCCGACGGATTCGATGACTTCCTTCTCCTCGCCGTGATGATCGTCATCATCGTCGTCGTCATCGCGACGGCGGCCGCGCTTGCGGTCGGAGGGTTCGGAGATTTCGTCGGTGTCGACAGCCATGGCCATCGCGCCGCCGGGCGTTTCGTCGTCGCTGCCTTCGGAGGAAGCGGCTGCTTCTTCTGCTTCGGCGGCCGGGGCTTCCTCGGTCTTCGCCTTGGCCTTGCGCGTGCGGCGCGGCTTTTTCGGCTTTTCGGCCGGTGCTTCTTCAGCAGCGAGATCGGCGGAGGCCTCGACGACCTCGGGTTCGGCAGCGGCTTCGACCGTTACTTCCTCGACTGCGGCGACAACTGCGACTTCGGCTTCCGGTTCAGCCGGCGATTCGCTCTCGTCGGAACGGTCGTTTGCCGTTTCGACATGTTCGATATCGTCGTCGCGGCGATGCTCTTCGGCTTCCGCCCTCAGCAGTGCCTGACGGTCGGCGAGCGGGATCTGGTAATAATCCGGGTGGATTTCGGCGAAGGCCAGGAAGCCGTGGCGGTTGCCGCCGTAATCGACGAAGGCCGCCTGGAGGGACGGTTCGACGCGCGTGACCTTGGCAAGGTAGATATTGCCGCGGATCTGCTTCTTGTGTTCGGATTCGAAGTCGAATTCTTCTATGCGGTTTCCGCGTACGACAACGACGCGCGTCTCCTCGGAGTGAGACGCGTCGATAAGCATTTTCTCTGCCATGTAGATTGAGCTCCTCGGCGCAGCCGCAATCCTGGCGGCAAGCTGTACCCTGAAACGGGTGAGCCGGGGGAGGAGGGGGATGCGCCGGATAAGTAAGTTCCCGTCAGGCCCCGGTGAGGGGTAAGCGGACGGAGGAAGGCCGGAGCGCGAGCGTCCCGGTGCCTGTTACCCTCTGAAAGCGTCCGCTGCGTCAACATCAACGTCCAACGAGAATGCCAGTGCCATAGACCCTGAAGGTCCGATGAAATTGCCCTTTGGTAAGGGCGTTTGGTGGAAATCCACCTTGACTGTTCCGGCCACCGCCGGTTTACGCGATCTGTTCGGCCGGGAAAAAGCGTATGTGACGGCGGATGAGGCCCCGGTCCGGCGCCAAGCCCCGAAGGAGTGGCTGCCTGCCCAGGACGATTCTATCCCGTCTGGTCTTTTTCCCTGAATTTGCTTTTATGGCGGATATGTCACAATGGCAAGGGAAAAGCCAAAAGCGTCATAATCTTGATGGATTTGCCGTGATGTGTCGTCCGTTGCGGCGGCGCGCTTCCCGGCAAGCTTTAGTTAACCATATGGGGGCATCTATGGGGCTTGTCCTCGGCCGCGCCGCGCGGTTTCCACGCGTTTGAACGGACTGCCAGTGGTGATGCTACGCCTTCTCTCGGAAAAATCGCTCCGCCGCGTGACGGGGGCGTTTGCTGTTTTTCTAGCGCTGGCCGTTGCTGCGCCGGCCTTTGCCGTTTCCGCCAAGGCCGCGCCGCTTCTTGCCTTTTCCGCACGCATCGCCGGTGACGACGCCCGCACGCGGCTGATCATCGATTTCGATCGAAAGCCCGACTTTAAAGTCCACTACGTCGCCAATCCCTACCGGGTGCTGATCGACCTGCCGGAGACCGATTTCGGCATCAAGGCCGAGCAGCTTGAAGCGCGCGGCATCTTCTCGGAGATCCGTTACGGCACCATGGCCGAGGGACGCTCGCGCATCGTGCTGACGGCGCAAAAGCCGATCACCGTGGTGCTTGCCGAGGTGCAGGAAGAGCAGGGGGCGGCGAGCTACCGTCTCGTCATCGACGCCGCGATCGTCAAGAAAGAGGCGTTCCAGGCGCAGATGGAAAAGCAGAGCTGGCAGGAGGCGGCCGTCCCGGCAAATGTCGAGCAGAAGCCCGTCATGCTGCCCGGCGGCAGTTCCGAAGGGCCGTTCGTCATCGCCGTCGATGCCGGCCATGGCGGCATCGACAATGGCGCACGCGGCGGCGTCACCAAGACGGAGGAAAAGCACGTCACGCTCGCCTTCGCCAAGGCGCTTGCCGATGCACTCAATAAATTGCCGGAAACCAAGGCCATCCTGACCCGCGACAAGGACGAGTTCCTGTCGCTCTCCCAGCGCGTCCAGCTTGCCCGCAACGAGGGCGCCAATCTGCTTATCTCCATTCACGCCGACACGCTGAAGCAGAAGGATACGCGCGGCGCGACGGTCTATACGATTTCCGACAAGGCGTCCGACAGCCTTGCGGCCAGCCTTGCCGAGCGTGAAAACCTGTCCGACCAGATCGCCGGCATCGCCTTCGTCGACGAGCCGGCCGAGGTCGCAGACATCCTGCTCGACCTGACACGCCGCGAGACGCAGGCCTTCTCGATCAATCTGGCGCAAAGTGTCGTCAGCACCTTCAAGAACGAGGTTCTGCTGATCAACAATCCGCACCGCCATGCCGGCTTCCGCGTGCTGACGGCGCCGGATGTGCCCTCGATCCTGCTCGAACTCGGCTTCATGTCGAACAAGGACGACGAGCAGCTTTTGATCGATCCCGCCTGGCAGAAAAAGGTCGCCGGCCTCGTTGCGAAGGCGGTCGGCGAGTATCGCGCGACGGTCGTTGCGAACGGCGGTTAAGCCTTTCGAACAATTCAGCAGGCGGGCTTCGGCAGGGCATGCTAATGTCCCGCCTGTGCCGGAAAAGTGACAGCGGCTGCCATTGTGCGGTGGCGAAGCCCGGATGCATGCTGTAAGCCCTATTTTCCTCACATTCCGATCGCTAGACGGGTGCGGGAAATGTGGGGACGACTCGTCTTCGGCAGGGTTGGCGCATTGGCTATATTGGGCTCATGCGGCGCAAGTCCGGGCAGCAGGTCTGCCCGATGAAATTAAAAGACATAAGGCATCGGTAACTGGCTCATGATCAGACTGATTGGATATTTCTTCGGGATCGGCGCCGTGGCGTTCCTCGGCGTGGCGGCAGCGGTCGCCCTCTATCTCGGAAGTGTCACGAAGGATCTTCCCGATTATGAAGTCCTCAACAGCTATGCGCCGCCGGTAACGACGCGTGTGCATGCCGGCGACGGTGCGCTGATGGCCGAATATGCCCGCGAACGCCGCCTCTATCTGCCGATCCAGGCGATCCCGGACCGCGTGAAGGCTGCCTTCCTCTCGGCCGAAGACAAGAATTTCTACCAGCATCCCGGCGTCGACGTGACGGGCCTGTTCCGCGCCATCGTGGTCAATCTGCAGAATTTCGGCTCCGGCCGCCGTCCGGTCGGTGCATCGACGATCACCCAGCAGGTCGCCAAGAACTTCCTGCTCTCGTCGGACCAGACCATCGACCGCAAGGTCAAGGAAGCCATTCTCTCCTTCCGCATCGAGCAGGCCTATTCCAAGGACCGCATTCTCGAGCTCTATCTGAACGAGATCTTCTTCGGCCTGAACTCCTACGGCATTGCCGGCGCTGCACTCACCTATTTCGACAAGTCGGTCACGGAGCTGACGGTCGCCGAGACCGCCTATCTCGCCGCGCTGCCGAAGGGGCCGTCGAACTACCATCCCTTCCGCCGCACGGAAGCCGCCATCGAGCGCCGCAACTGGGTGATCGACCGCATGGTCGAGAACGGCTACGTCACCAAGGCCGACGGCGACGAGGCGAAGACCCAGCCGCTCGGCGTGACGCCGCGCCATCGCGGCACCTATCTCTTCGCCTCGGACTATTTCTCCGAGGAAGTGCGCCGCCAGATCATCGAGCGCTACGGCGACAACGCGCTGTATGAGGGCGGCCTGTCGGTTCGCACCTCGCTTGATCCGCGCATTCAGATTGCTGCCCGCAAGGCGCTCCAGCACGGCCTGATCAGCTATGACGAACGCCGCGGTTTCCACGGCCCGGTCAAGACGATCGAGATCGGCGGCGACTGGGGTGTCGAGCTTGCCAAGATCGAGCCGTTCTCCGACGTGCCGGAATGGAAACTCGCCGTCGTGCTGTCCGTCGATGACGGCGGCGCCGATATCGGCCTGCAGCCGAGCAAGGAAGCCTCCGGCAAGGTGGTCGCGGAGCGCGTGACCGGCCGTATCGAGGCCAAGGGCATGAGCTGGGCCTATCGTTCGGCCAAGGGCGACCGCAACACGGCGAAGTCGCCGGCCGGTGTCTTCAATGTCGGTGATGTCGTCTATGTCGAGCCGACGGAAGACAGCAACGTCTATCGCCTGCGCCAGCCGCCGAAGGTTCAGGGTGGCCTCGTTGCCATGGACCCGCATACCGGCCGCGTGCTCGCCATGGTCGGCGGCTTCTCCTATGGCCAGTCGGAGTTCAACCGTGCCACGCAGGCGATGCGCCAGCCAGGCTCGTCGTTCAAGCCCTTCGTCTACGCCGCCGCCCTCGACAACGGCTATACGCCCGCATCTGTTATCATGGACGCGCCGATCGAGATCGTCGCCGGCGGTCAGGTCTGGCGGCCGCAGAACTACGGCGGCGGCTCTGCCGGCCCGTCGACGCTGCGCCTCGGCATCGAGCGCTCGCGTAACCTCATGACCGTCCGCCTCGCCAACGACATGGGCATGAACCTTGTTGCCGAATATGCCGAACGCTTCGGCATCTACGACAAGATGCTGCCGGTTCTCGCCATGTCGCTCGGCTCGGGTGAAACCACGGTTCTTCGCATGGTCTCGGCCTATTCGGTGCTGGCGAATGGCGGCAAGCAGATCAAGCCGTCGCTGATCGACCGCATTCAGGACCGTTACGGCAAGACGATCTTCCGTCACGAAGAGCGCACCTGCGAGAACTGCAACGCCAACGACTGGGAAAACCAGGAAGAGCCTGTCCTCACCGACAACCGCGAGCAGGTTCTCGATCCGATGACCGCCTACCAGATCACGTCGATGATGGAAGGTGTCGTCACGCGCGGCACGGCGGCCGGCAAGATCAAGCTCGACCGCCCGACGGCCGGCAAGACGGGCACGACCAACGACGAAAAGGACGCCTGGTTCGTCGGCTATACGCCCGATCTCGTCGCCGGTCTTTACATCGGCTTCGACAACCCGGCTCCGCTTGGCCGCGGTGCGACCGGTGGCTCGCTTTCGGCGCCGATCTTCAATGAGTTCATGACCGCAGCGCTTGATGGCACGCGTCCGACGAAGTTCATCGTGCCCGAGGGCATGCAGTTCATCGCCGTCAACCGCAAGACCGGCATGCAGGCGAACGAGGGTGATCCGGATACGATCATGGAAGCCTTCAAGCCCGGCACCGGCCCGGCCGACGTCTTCTCGGTCATCGGCGGCGAGGAATATGCCAGCCCCGAGGAAATCCTGAAGAGCTCGCCGCAGGCCAACCAGGCGGTTACGGGCGGCAGCGGCGGCCTGTTCTGATCCATCATCATCTCGGAAGAGGGCGGGCGCGGGGCTTTACATCCACGCCCGCCCTCTCTATTTCGAGGCC
>CBFGOD010000212.1:0-7435 GCA_965650295.1 uncultured Shinella sp.
ACGGGTTGGACGGCGAGTTGAAGATGAACCACTTGGTCTTCGGCGTGATCGCCTTTTCCAGGTCTTCGGCCTTCAGCTTGAACTTGTTTTCCTGGGTCGTCGCAACGAAGACCGGCGTGCCGCCGCACAGCGAGACCATTTCCGGATAGGAAACCCAGTAAGGCGTCGGGATAACGACTTCATCGCCCGGATTCATCGTTGCCATGAAGGCATTGAAAAGAATCTGCTTTCCGCCCGTGCCGACGATGGTCTGCGCGGCGGTGTAGTCCAGGCCGTTCTCGCGCTTGAACTTCTTGACGATGGCCTCGCGCAATTCCGGGATACCGGCGACCGGCGTGTACTTCGTCTCGCCGCGGTTGATCGCGTCGATGGCAGCCTGCTTGATATTGTCGGGTGTGTCGAAGTCCGGTTCACCCGCGCCAAGCCCGATGACGTCGCGGCCCTTGGCTTTCAATTCGCGCGCTTTCTGGGAAACGGCGATGGTGGCGGAAGGCTTCACACGGGAAAGGGCGTCGGCAAGAAAGGCCATGATGGAGAGGTCCTCATCGGGTTCAAAGGCGGCTCAGGCCATGGACCCGGAGCGCCGGGCTCCATAGCGGTTAGGTCTATGTCGAATGTGAGCAGGTCTTGCAAGCGCGAAGGGCGAAAAAAGCGGGAAATCCGGAGCGAGACAAAAAATTTCATGAACAGCATCAACACGGGGAATGAATTCGGTACTTCAGAAAAAACGAAAACACCAATAAGTTGAAGAAACGCGAAACATCCGAGATTTTTACGCGAAAGATTAAGGCGGCATTAACGGATGACGCATAGAGTTGCCGCGTTGGGGTCGTTCAAGCTGATGGTGCGCGTATGAGCATCTTTTCCAATCTCGTCCGGCAGGCGGACGGCGCCTTCAGTGCTCTCTACGGGCCGTATTTTCTGCAATCCGCACTCCAGCCGATCTTTAGCGAGCGGGCGGACGGACGTTTGCAGATCGCGGCACTCAAAGGGCTTATCCGCGCCAGCACCAATGGCGTGCCCTGCTCGCCGGCCGACTTCTTCCAATATGTGCCGGAAGACGAACGGGCAGCGATCGACGGCCTTTGCCGCAGCCTGCACATCCTGAATGCCGGCACGCTCGGCCGCCGGGACGCAGCACTCATCGTCAATTTCAATGGCGGGCTCTATATGACGCCCCAGGCTATCCGGCAGGAGGTCGAACGTCTCCGGCTTTCCGCCCACGAGGCCGGCCTGCCGCCGGTGCACATCGCCTGCGAAATCCGCGAACATCCCGAAGACGACCCCGAGGTCCTCGCGCATTTCGCCGCGCGGCTGCGTGAAGGCGGCTTCTCCATCGCCATCGACGACTATACCGCCGAGGACCACGACCTTGCACGTCTGCAAAGCCTCCAGCCGCAATATGTGACCTTCGACACGGCCTGGCTGCAGGAGTTTTCTGAAAACTCTGCGGGTCTTGCGCTGATCAGGGTCCTCATCGGCCAGTTCACCCACAAGGACATACGCGCCATCGTGACGGGCATCGAGGACCCGGACATGATCGCCCGCTGCCGCGACATGGGTGGCCCGTTGATGCAGGGCTATCTGCTCGCCCGTCCGGAAATCGCGCCGACGAGCTTCAATATGACCTTCCCGGAACTCGATGACGAATTGCAGGAGGCGGGCGGCGGCGAAGCCCCCTTCACCAGCCATCCGGTGGCGTTCGAACCCCGCGCGCTCCGCCCCGTCAGACAGTTTGGCAGAAGAGGCATCTAAGACGGGCAGACGCATCGGTCTATTCACCCGAAAGGACTGAAAATCCTGCTTTTTCGATCCGCCATCTTTTCGCCACAATAAATGTCGGGCCTTGCCGCAATTCGGTCCTTGTCGCGCCGATTTCGGCGGGCTTTTTCATCATCACGACAGCTGAGAAAAGTGGGGGACGACGATGTTTCTGGATGACGAAAAGGTAGGCAGCAAGCCAAAGGTGCGCGAGTCGCGAGCCCTCTTCCTCATAGCCATGACGGCACTGGCCGCGTGTGTGGTCATGGTCGTCGGCCTGATGTCGCCGCAGCCTGCCGCCGTCGGACTGGATACCATCAACACTTCAGGCATCCCGGCCGCCACGTCGCAGCTCGATCCCACGCAAAAGTGACCCGTCCCGCCGCCATCACCCTTGAAAGCTGACCGTCTCTGGGCCAGTTAACGGCAAAGGGCGGGAGAATGCGATGCGACGGCATGGATGGGACTTGAAGGGCATTTTTGCAGGCGCGATCACTCTCCTTTTCCTCGCAGCCCCCATCGGCACCGCAAGCGCAGCAGACCCTATCCTTATTCCCAGCAAGAAAGTGCCGCTCGTCGTCGAGACGCTGGCGACCGGCCTCAATCAGCCCTGGTCCGTCGAAGTCCTGCCCGACGGCAGCTATATCGTGTCTGAAAAACAGGGCACGCTCCGCCTCGTGAAGGACGGCAAGGTTTCTGCACCGATTGCCGGCGTGCCGCCGGTCGCGACCGAAGGCCAGGGCGGCTTGCTCGATATTGCGCTCGCGCCCGATTTCGCCACCAGCCGCACGCTCTACTTCACCTACAGCGCGCGCGGCGACGGCGGCTTCGGCACCGCGCTTGCCAAGGCGCGCCTTTCGGACGACGGCATGCGGCTCGAGGGCGCAACCCGCCTCTTCCTGATGAGCCGCCTCACCACCCGTGGTCAGCATTTCGGCTCGCGCATCGCCATCGCCAGGGACGGCAGCCTGTTCTTCGGCATCGGCGACCGGGGCGAGGAGACGCGCGCGCAGGATCCGCGCGATCATGCCGGCGCCATCCTGCACGTCAATCCGGACGGCACCCCGCATGCCGACAATCCCTTTCTCGGCACCGCCGACGGCCTGGCGGAGATCTGGTCCAAGGGCCACCGCAACCCGCAGGGCCTGACCATCGATGCCAAGGATGGCACGCTGCTCTCCGCCGAACACGGCGCGCGCGGCGGCGACGAGGTGAACACGCCCCTGCCCGGCCGCAACTACGGCTGGCCGCGCGTCTCCTATGGCCGCCACTATTCCGGCGCTGAATTCGAACTCGGCTCGGCGGCCGAAGGCTTCGAGCCGCCGCTCTATTATTGGGACCCGTCGATCGCGCCCGGCGCAATCGCGGTCTATCACGGCGCGATGTTCCCGGAATGGGACGGCAGCCTTCTCGCCGCGGCGTTGAAATTCCAGCTGCTTGCCCGGCTGGAGCGGGATGAAAGCGGCGCCGTTGTCTCCGAAGAGCGCCTGTTCGACGGCGAACTCGGCCGCATCCGCGACGTCGTCGTAGCTCCCGATGGCGCGATCCTGCTCCTCACCGACGACGCGGGCACGCTGTTGCGCGTCGCGCGCGCCGCGGCGACGGAATAATCCCACCTGCCGCGATCTTGCTTTTCAGCACGGCGCTTTGTTTGCAGCACTTTCCGGCGCGCTCCTGCGGGAAGCAACGGCCGTCCCCGCCGCGCTATACCGGCTGCGCCATCGTCTTCGCTGCTATGCTTGCCGTAGAACTCGTGCCGGAGTTCTTCAACGCCCTCAGCCCTCGCCGGGCTCTTGAAGTATGACGACGCTACCGCATCGCCACATGACCTTTGGCGTTGCAATATAAATCATACAAAACGGGCAAAGCTCCAGGAAATCTGCGGGATTTTTCGGCAATCGCCCGGAAATTGGCCAAAGTGAGGCATGTTCGGCGCATGTTAAAACTTTTGCTTGCCAATTCAACACAAACACATCACTCTTGCGCCGTTCGGGCAATTTGCGAACACGGGAAGACCTTGAATAAAAGCGCGCCGGAGACGCGAAATAATTCCGGGCAGCCAAGATCCGGGCGGTTTCTTTCGAGCCGTGCGGTTGGCTGGCTGCGGTGAAAACAGGACCCTTTCCTCAACCTCGAGAACTGCCTGCCTAACGCCCTTTGGGGCAAAACTATATGCTGCCCGCCGCCAAATATACGGGCAGAGAGAAAAGGACCTGACGCATGGCCGAGACTGGCACTGTAAAATTCTTCAACACCGAGAAGGGCTTTGGCTTCATCAAGCCCGACAACGGTGGTGCGGACATCTTCGTACACATTTCCGCTGTACAGGCTTCCGGCCTGAACGGCCTTTCCGAAAACCAGAAGGTAAGCTTCGACACGGAACCCGATCGCCGCGGCAAAGGCCCGAAGGCGGTTAACCTGCAGATCGACGGCTGAGCCGGAACAATCTCAGGATTTTCAAGTTGAAGCCCGGCAGCGATGCCGGGTTTTTTCGTTCAGGCTCCGTTCAGCCTCAGTCTTCTAGTTTGCTGCATATCGAACCGGCAAAGGGCCGGATCAAAAGGATCGACGTCATGAACAAAGTCCTCAAGACAATCGTGCTTTCCCTGGCCGTTGCCGCAACAACCCTTACCGCCACGGCCGGCGTCGGCGAAGCGCGTGATCGCAACCGGGATGGTTACTGGCGTGAAGGCGATAGCGGCTATCGTGAGTACCGGCCGCGCCGTCATCATCGCGACCACAATGGCCGCGATGCCGTCATCGGCGGCGCGCTTGGCCTTGCCACCGGCGTCATCATCGGCGGCGCGCTGGCCAACCAGCAGCGCTACAACGAGCCTCGCTATGTCGAGCCGGACTATTATCCGGAACCCGAACCCCGCGTGATCTACCGCCGCCAGCCGGTCTACACGCCGAACTACGAGCCCTGGACCCAGTCCTGGTACGATTACTGCTCGCAGCGCTACCGCTCGTTCAACCCGCAGAGCGGCACCTTCATCGGCTATGACGGCCGCGAACACTTCTGCACAGCGGGCTGATAACCGACTGCACGACATCAAAAAGGCGGGCGCCCTGCGGCGCCCGCCTTTTTCGTTTAGAGCCCCTTCAGGAACGGGTTGGTCCGGCGCTCGTCGCCGATCTTGCTGCCCGGTCCATGGCCGCAAAGGAAACCGACCTCGTCACCGAGCGGAAAAACCTTGTCGCGGATCGAATCCAGCAGTTGCTGATGATTGCCGCCGGGCAGGTCCGTGCGCCCGATAGAACCCTGGAAGAGCACATCGCCGAGATGGGCGAAACCCTGGTTTCGGTTGAAATAGATGACATGGCCGGGCGCATGACCCGGCGTGTGATAGACTTCGAACGTGTGCTCACCGAAAGAGACGCTGTCGCCATCCTCCAGCCAGCGGTCCGGCACGACATTGCTCACCTTCATCGGCACGCCGAACATCGAGGCCTGCGCCTCCAGCCGCTGGAGCAGCGAAAGGTCGTCCTTGTGCGGGCCGATGATGTCGAGGCCGAGTGCGTCCTTCAGTTCCTTCGCGCCGCCGGCATGGTCGATATGGCCGTGCGTCAGCCAGATGGCCTGCAAGGTGATGCCGTTCTGCTTGACCGTGTCGAGGATCACCTCGACGTCACCGCCGGGATCGACGATCACGCCCTGCTTCGTGTCCATATCGAAGAGAATGGTGCAGTTTTGCTGGAAGGGTGTGACGGGAATGATGCCCGCCTGAAGCATGCCCATGGGGTCCTCGCTCGATTGCCGCGTTGCGACCGGTATAGCCGCTTGGGCGAACGAAGACCAAGGCGAATTAACGCAGGCTCGCCATCTCCTGCGAGCCGGCATGGGCCGGGGCGGTTGCCAGCGTGGGCGAGACGGTGGAGACGAGCAGCGCAACGACGGCGAGGTTGATCGCTATATAGACGAAAGCCACCGGGCGAAGGCTTGCGGCGACGGTGTTCTGCTGTTTCATCGAATTGCGCTGCATCGGCCTGTTCCCTGAACTGCGTGGCGGCGATACGCGCCATCTGTTGTCTGGCGATACGCGCCATCTGTTGTCTGGTGTTTACAACGGCTCAGGAGTCCAGGCTGTTCCGGCAGGAACAGCCAATGCAGGCGAATGTGGCATGAATGCCACATTCTCAGAGCGGCAGGGCCGTCGTCTCCTTCAGCGTGTCCAGCACGATCGCCGTCTTTACATGCGAGACGGATTCATGCGGCAGCAGCACGTCGTTGACGAAAGCCGAGAGCGCCTTGAGGTTCGGCACGACCACCTTGATGATGTAATCCATTTCGCCCGTCAGCGAGTAAGCTTCCAGCACCTCCGGTAGGCTGGAGATGAGTTTTGCGAACCGCACCGCATTGTCGCGGTTGTGCGTCGCGAGCGTCACCGTCACGACGATGACGATGCCGAGATCGAGCTTTTCGCGGTCGAGCTCCGCCCGATAAGCCCGGATGATGCCCTCCTCCTCCAGCCGGATGCGCCGGCGCGAACATTGCGAGGGCGAGAGGTTGATGCGCTCGGAAAGCTCGTTGTTCGTCAGGCGCGCATCCTGTTGCAGATGCGCGAGCAGCTTACGGTCGAAGTCGTCGAGATGCATGTATTTCCCTCCAATCTGCTACTTCATGCATGAAGTTCGCATGGATTTGCAAAAGCGCAAGTACTATGCACGCACATTGCATGACAAACGCGCCATACTGTCTTTCACAGATTTCGTGGAGGACGAACGATGGGCCCTTTCCCGCATGATGCACCGACGGCTGTGATCTCGGCCGACAACCCGGCCGGCACCGATGGATTCGAGTTCGTCGAATTCGCCCATCCCGAGCCGGAAAAGCTCGAAGAGCTATTCTCCCGCATGGGCTACATCAAGGTGGCGACGCACCGCACGAAGGCCATCTCCGTCTGGCGCCAGGGTGACATCAATTACATCGTCAATGCCGAGCCCGGCTCGCATGCCATGACATTCGCCGGGGAACACGGCCCCTGCGCCGCCTCGATGGCCTGGCGCGTGGTCGATGCCAAGCACGCTTTCGAGCACGCCGTCTCCAAGGGCGCGACGCCCTATGAAGGCGACGACAAGGCACTCGACGTGCCCGCCATCGTCGGCATCGGCGGCTCGCTGCTCTATTTCGTCGAGAAGTATGGCGCCAAGGGCTCCGCCTATGACGCGGAGTTCGAGTGGACGGGCGCGCGCAACCCAAAGCCTGCCGGCGTCGGCTTCTATTTCCTCGATCACCTCACGCACAACGTCTATCGCGGCAATATGGATACGTGGTGGGATTTCTACCGCGAGCTCTTCGGCTTCAAGCAAATCCACTTCTTCGACATCGACGGCCGCATCACCGGCCTCGTGTCGCGCGCCATCACCTCGCCCTGCGGCAAGATCCGCATTCCGCTCAACGAATCCAAGGACGAGACGAGCCAGATCGTCGAGTATCTGAAGAAGTACAAGGGCGAAGGCATCCAGCACATCGCCGTCGGCACGGACGCCATCTACGATGCCACCGACAGGCTGGCCGCCAATGGCATGAAATTCATGCCCGGCCCGCCGGACACCTATTACGACCGCTCCTATGTCCGCGTCGTCGGCCATGAAGAGCCTGTCGAGCGCATGAAGAAGCACGGCATTCTCATCGACGGCGAAGGTGTCGTCGATGGCGGCATGACGAAGATCC
>CBFGOD010000213.1:0-7420 GCA_965650295.1 uncultured Shinella sp.
GCGTGGCGCTGACCAGCGCATCGGCCTGCGGTCGCGCGCCGTCATAGGTTTCGTCCACCACGACGACATCGGGCGAGTGGATCTGGTGCACGGTCGCGAGTTTTCCCGGCTCGGCGGAAAACCAACGCGCGACGCGGGCGCGATTCTCCTGCACGTTCTCGCGCTCGTCCTGCGAGCCGAGGCCGACATTCAGCCCGCGATAGATGCCGTCGGACACGCCGCCGATGCGGGTGAAGAAGCCGTGCTGTACGGCTTTCCCGGCGCGTTCGGAGAGAAGCGGGCTTTCGATCGGGGAGGGAAGCGTCTGGTCCTTCATGGTCTCTCGGCTGGGCTTTTGAGGGGCCGCCAGGCAGGAACGCGACCGGGCATGCGGGGTGGAAATAGGGCCGGATGTTGTCCGGCCTTTTCCGGCATGTCAATCCGGCTGGCGGAAGGGGAAGAGCGATAGGGGCGCGCTGCCGACGGCCAGAACCTTGAACAGATCGCCCATTTTCCCGGCGCCGGAGCCGGCGAGCCGGTCGACATCGGCCAGGATGGATTGCTGCGTCTGAGCGTCGCGGTGGCGGCCGAGCGCCGAGGCGCGTTCGCCGATCCCCAGCCCGACGAGGAAATCGCCCTGATGCAGCATGCCGTGTACATGCAGGCCGGCGCCTGCCGCCGCGCCGGCCAGCCGCTCGAAATCGACATGGCTCGTCAGGTCCGCTTCGCCGGGATGGGCAAGCGGCGGGTCGAAATCGTGTTTAAGCACGGCCTGCAGCGTATCGCCGAAACCGGTGACGAAATGGCCGTAGTCGATGATGACGGCCGAGCCGCCGAAACGCGCGATGCGCTCTCCTATCGTTGCCATGACCGCTTCGCGTGCGGGGGCGATCTCGAAGATCGTGCCGTTTGGAACGTCCTTGTGGTGTTCCGGCAAGGCGGCCGGATCGAGCGTCGCCACACCGGCGGCGAAGGTCAGCTCGTCCTCGGCATCCAGCCCGATAAGGCGCTCGCGGAAACCCGAGGATGTCTTGATGAACTGGCGGATCGGGATGGCGTCGAACAGTTCATTGGCGGCGAGCAGCACGAAGCCCTCGGGCAGCTCCTCGAAACTGTCGTGCCAAGTGACGCGGGCTGCCTGCGTGCCGAGCGTCTCCTGCTGGACGGCGCGCAGCTTCGGGCTGGTCTCGATCAGGTGGAAGGTCGCGTTTTCATAAAGCTGCGGGGCGAGCTTGTGCACGACGCGCAGCATGTCGGCCATCATCGTGCCGCGGCCGGGGCCGATCTCGGCGATGCGCACGGTCTCCGGCGCGCCATGCTTCTGCCAGGCATGGACGAGAAAGATGCCGAGCATTTCGCCGAAAAGCTGGCTGACCTCGGGTGCCGTGACGAAATCGCCGGCGCGGCCGAAGGGATCGCGGGTGCGATAGTAGCCGTATTCGGGATCGGCGAGGCACAGCGCGAAATAGTCGGTGACGCTGATCGGTCCGTTGGTGCGGATCAGCGCCTTGATCTTCTGGGAAAGCGGTGTCGTCATGGCGGCGTCCGCTCAGGCGCTGGCCGGGTGGGCCGCACGGGCGCGGAAAATCGCCCAGAGACCGACGAGAAGCATCGGCAACGACAGCAGCATGCCCATGGTCAGCCAGCCGCCGAAGAGATAGCCGAGCTGCGGATCCGGCTCGCGGAAGAATTCCACCGTGATGCGCGACAGCGCGTAGCCGGCGACGAAGAGGCCGGTGACGAGACCGGGGCGCTTCAGCGCGCCGAAGCGGTAGATGGCGATGGCGAGCACGACGAGCAGCACGATGCCCTCGAGGCCGGCTTCATAGAGCTGGCTCGGATGGCGGGCGAAGGGGCCGGCTTCCGGGAAGATCACCGCCCAAGGGGCGTCCGACAGGCGGCCCCAGAGCTCGCCGTTCACGAAATTGGCGATGCGGCCGAAGAACAGGCCGATCGGCACGACGGCGGCGACGATGTCGAACAGGCTCCAGATCGGAATATTGTTGCGGCGGGCAAACAGGATCATGGCGAGCGTCGTGCCGGCAAAACCGCCGTGGAACGACATGCCGCCGTTCCAGACCTGGATGGCGCGCAGCGGATCTGCCGCGACATTCGGGAAATCGTAGAACAGGATATAGCCGATGCGGCCGCCGAGAATGATGCCGACGGCGGCCCAGACGAGGAAGTCGTCGAGCTGCACGCGGGTCGCGGGCGCCTGCCCGGCCCACAGCCGCGGCGTCTCGACCAGCCGGCGGGCGTAGAACCAGCCGAGCATGATGCCGACGACATAGGCGATGCCGTACCAGTGCACATCGACCGGGCCGATCGAGAAGGCGATCGGGTCGATCTCCGGGTAAGGCATGATGGCGAAGAGATTTGCGATAGTCGTCAAGGTCACTGTCTTCCGGTTTTCGCGGGGGAAGATGGCGGCGCGGCATGGCAGGGTCAAGGCGATAAATCGAGATACACCGGCCTCGGAGGGCCGGAGCGGGCGGCGATCCACCGGAATCCGCTTGCAAGGCGCCCCGTCAGACCCTACCTCAGGGACAGAGCGCGGCGCTGACGGCCCGCAGGACCATCGATCCCCGAAGAGAGGGCTGACCATGACGACAGGTGCAAACCGCATTCTCGACGACTTCGCCAAGCTGGTGACCGATGCCGCAGGCGCCGCGCTGGGCGTGCGCAAGGAGGCCGAGACGGTGTTTCGCGCGCAGGCCGAGCGCTTCATCAACGGCATGGACCTCGTCAAGCGCGAGGAATTCGAAGCTGTTCGCGAAATGGCTATCAAGGCACGCGATGAAAACGATGCGCTCCTGAAGCGTATCGAGGCGCTGGAAGCCCGCCTCAGCGCAGGGAATTGAACCGTTTCAGGACAGCTTTTCACCCATAAGACTCGGTTGGCGTGATTCACCTCGCGCCAACCGTTTTTTTTAATAAAAATTTTACCCCTGTGGACACTCCCGAAAAGCTCTTTCGGCAGAGTCTCTTAAGCCTTCGTCCTGAATCTTTTTGGCAGGCTCTGTCCACAACCGGGCGGAGAAAATGGCGAGCCGGGGGCTGGCGTCGTGACTCCGCCGTTATACACTGATTTTAAATGATGATTCGAGACAGGCAGCGTAAGCTTCGGGCAGGGTAAGTCGTCCAGATTGCGCAAAGTGCCGAGCAATCATTCAGTGTTGTATCCGGAGTATGGTTTGCCCGCGTCGTGTGTGTGAGCACGATGGCGCATGCCTTCCGGCCTTGAAGGTGATGCATGAGCCTTATGGAATTGGATATCGGACGTCAGTCCAACCCGGTCGATATGATCGAGTTCGTCGCGGCCAACAATGACTGGTCGTTCGAACGTTCGGGCGAAGACGAGATCGCGATGACCGTCGAAGGCAAATGGACGGACTACCACGTCTCCTTCTCCTGGATGGAAGAGTTCGAGGCGCTGCATCTGGCCTGCGCCTTCGACATCAAGGTTCCCGAAAGCCGCGTCAACGAGGTGCATTGCCTGCTCTCGCATGTGAACGGCCAGGTGCTCATGGGGCATTTCGACCTGTGGCGCCGCGAGGACGTCGTGATCTTCCGCCAGTCGCTGCTGCTTGCCGGCGGCGCCGAACCCACCAATCGCCAGGTCGAAGTGCTGCTGTCCAGCGCGCTCGAAGCCTGCGAAGCCTATTTCCAGGCCTTCCAGTTCGTCGTCTGGTCCGGCATGGACGCCCAGTCCGCCGTCGATGCGGTGCTCTTCGAGACGGTTGGAGAAGCGTAGGAATGTCGGTTTCAGGCCCCATCGTTCTCATCGGCGCCGGCAATATGGGTGGCGCCATGCTTGCGGGCTGGCTGAAGAGCGGCATTTCCGGCTCTTCCGTCCTCGTCATCGATCCCGGCCCGTCGCCGGCCATGGCGAAACTGATCGCCGACAACGGCGCACGCCATGAAACCTCTGCTCCAGCGGATGTGAAGGCCGGCGTGATCTTCGTCGCCGTCAAGCCGCAGGTCATCGACCAGGTTTTGCCGCCGCTGAAGGGGCTTGTCGGACCGGAGACGGTTGTCGTGTCGGTCGCCGCCGGTAAGACGATCGCCAATCTCGAAAGCCATCTCGGCGAAACCGCCACCGTGCGCGCCATGCCCAACACGCCGGCGATGATCGGCCGCGGTGTCACGGGCGCCTTCGCCAATGCGCGCGTCAGCGCCGCGCAGCGCGATGTCGTGCATTCCCTGCTCAAGGTGAGCGGCCCCGTCGAATGGGTCGCGACCGAGGGTGATATTGACGCCGTGACGGCTGTCTCGGGCAGCGGCCCGGCCTATGTCTTCTATCTCGTGGAGTGCATGGCGGAGGCAGGCCGCAAAGCAGGCCTGCCGGCGGACCTCGCCATGCGTCTCGCACGGGAAACCGTCGCGGGGGCTGGTGAATTGCTTCATCAGTCCCCCGACGACGCCAGCCGTCTGCGCCAGAACGTGACCTCGCCCGGCGGCACCACCGCCGCCGCCCTCTCGGTCCTGATGGCCGAGGACGGCATGCAGCCGCTGCTCGACAAGGCGATCGCCGCTGCCCGCAAGCGCGCCGAGGAGCTGGCGGGCTGAGCTTCTTTTGACGCAATTCCCGACGGAAAGCTGCTTCATACGTTTCCTGGGATTGCTTTAAGTCTCCAAGGAAATTCCCATGACCGAGACCATCACCTATCCCGATTTCGAGCGGGTCGACATTCGCGTCGGCACGATCGTCGAGGCGCTGCCTTTTCCGGAAGCCCGCAAGCCGGCCTATAAGCTGACGATCGATTTCGGCCCCGAGATCGGCACCAAGAAATCGTCGGCGCAGATCACCGTGCATTATACGCTGGAAGAGCTTGTCGGCCGTCAGGTTCTGGCCGTCGTCAACTTCCCGCCGCGCCAGATCGGCCCGGTGCGCTCGGAAGTGCTCACCCTCGGTTTCGAGGATGAAACCGGCGCCATCGTGCTCGCCGGCGTCGGCCAGCCGGTGCCGAACGGCAAGAAGATGTGCTGATCATTCTTGCGCTGCGTGCTTTTGCTCAGTGAATATCGCGTGACAGCGGCGGTCCGAGGCGGAAGTCGGTGAACTCCGCCTGAAAGCCTTCGCGCTGCGGCGAGCAGGCCATCACGCCGACCGACACTTGCGAAAACTCCGGTGGGAAATAGGCGAGCCTCGCCATGCGCCACTCGGTCATCGCATCCGTCCGATACTGGATGAACAGAGCGTCGCCATTGCGCGTCACGCGCACCGAAATCAGATCGAAATCATGCTCGATACGGAAGGCCGACCAGTCCGAATGGCCGCGCGTGACCACGACGCTGAAATGTTTGGCGCCGTCGGTGAATTCGATGCCGCATTTCACCCAGCAGGTCTCGTCCTTGCGGATCATCAGGCCGGCCTGATCGTAGAGCGCTTCATAGGCGCCGCGAAACGTCGTCTCCAAGGTGAAGTCACCGGTCCAGGTCTGGTGCAGGAAATGGCCGTTATCCGGCTGGAACCCATAATAGGTGCGCTGCCAGAAGTCGCTCTTGAGCGCGGTCTTCACATGCAGATGGCCGTCCCGCAGATCGCTTTCGGTCGGCGGGTTGAGCCAGGTCAGGTCGTCGAGGCTGAAGGCGCTCATCGAAAAATCCGTCAGGCGGGAATGCGGATCGTGGCGCGCAGGCCGCCCATCGGGCTGTCCGACAGCGTGACATTGCCGCCATGGCTGCGGGCGATGTCGCGGGCGATGGCGAGGCCGAGGCCGGTGCCGGAAGCGTCGAGATTGCGCGCCTCGTCGAGGCGGAAGAAGGGCTTGAAGACGTCGTCGCGCGAGCGTTCCGGAATGCCCGGCCCGTCATCGTCTACGGTGATCGTCAACCACTTGGCACGGTGGCGCGCCTCGACATGCACGGTCTTGGCATAGCGCAGGGAATTTGAGACGAGATTGCCGACGAGGCGGCTGAAGGCGTTGGGCCGCACGAGGACCTCGTCTTCGCCGTCAATATCGCTGGAAAAGGCCCGCTCGTGCAGTTCCGCTTCCATCGCCAGCTTGTCGAAGAAGTCCGAGAGACGCATCTCGCGGACGTCTTCTTCGACATCGCCGCGGGCGAAGGCGAGGTAGCCCTCGAGCATGGTCTGCATGTCCTCGACATCCTTGTTGAGGCCCTGCAGGTCGGGATTGTCGCCGGCGAGCGCCAGCTGCAGCTTGAAGCGGGTGAGGATGGTGCGCAGGTCATGGCTGACGCCGGTCAGCATCGCCGTGCGCTGCTCCATCTGCCGTTCGATGCGCTCGCGCATCAGAATGAAGGCAAGGCCGGCGCGGCGTACTTCGTCGGCACCGCGCGGCGCAAAATCCTCCGGCATTTTCTGGCCCTTGCCGAAGCTTTCGGCCGCCTTGGCCAGCGTCAGGATGGGGCGGATCTGCCCGCGCAGGAAGAGAATGGAGATGGCGATGAGCACCAGCGATGTGCCGACCATCCAGAGCAGGAAGATATGCGTGTTCGACGCATAGGCCTGGTTTCGCCGGGCGTAGACGCGCAGGATCTTGTTGTCGAGCAGGATGCGGATTTCGACGAGATTGCTCTCGCCCACCGTGTCGATCCAGAAGGGCCGGCGGATCTGGCGGACGATCTCTTCGCTCAGAATTTCATCGAGGATGTTGAAGAACGGCTTCGAGCGCGGCGGCGGCAGGTCCACGCCCGGCTCGACGGAGATGATCAGGTCCAGCCGCTCCCGCGCGATGCGGGTGATCTGGGAATAGTCGGCATCCTGCGGATAGGTCTCGATGAGATCGATGACGCCGGCAATGTCGCGCGTGACGGCCGCCGACAGGCGCTGGGTGACGAGCTGCCAATGGCGCTCCATGAACACGAAGGCGACGACCGACTGGAGCAGCACCATCGGAATGATGATGATGAGCAGCGAGCGGGCATAGAGGCCCGTCGGCAATTGCCGGCGCAGCCAGCGCGCCACGCGCTTCCAGCCGGCCGCGGGCGCGCGCTCGATATCGCGCTTGAAGGTCTCGAACGTGGTCATCGGACGACGGTTTCCAAAATCGTGCGCACGGACGGTTGCGAACGGAAAACCGCTTCACACTGTTCCTGGAAATGCGTGGGATTGCACACGGTCAGCCCTGCTCTACGCTCAGTCGGTAGCCGATGCCGCGCACCGTCTGCAGCCAGACCGGATTGGATGGATCGTCTTCGATCTTACGCCTCAGGCGGTTGATCTGCACGTCGATAGTGCGTTCGCCCACCTCTGTTTCTTCGCCGATCAACTCGTGGCGCGGAATGGTTTCGCCGGCACGCAGCGAGAAAAGCAGCATGATCTCCTGTTCGCGATCGGTGAGGCGGATGGCGTCGCCGCCGCGCTTCAGCTCCTTGCGCACGATGGAGAAAGTGTAGGGGCCGAACATCACCTGCTCGATCTTCGGCGTGGTCGGCGGGGCATTGCGCTTCAGGATATTGTTGATGCGCAGCACCA